>CAZTLZ010000045.1:0-20313 GCA_964614665.1 uncultured Maribacter sp. | reverse complement strand
ATCAATTAAAATGTGAGTATTGCGGATATGAGGAATTTATCGAACAAACCAAGAGTAGTTTTGAAGAGCTTGAACTGAAGCATTATTTGAAGATTGTTGGTGAGAATGCCTATACTGAATCCATAGATTTATTGCATTGCAAAAATTGTGGTGCCAACCAACATGTTGAAGAGAATTATAAGTCACTTGGATGTGTTTATTGTGGTGAACCACTTATACGAGAGGATATTGAGAAAGAAGGCTGGATTCTTCCCGGGGCATTGATTCCATTTCAACTTGATAGCAAAAAGGCCAGGGGCATTTTTAAAAATTGGGTAAGTGGCATTTGGTTTGCCCCCAATAATCTAAAAAAAGCAGCCTTAGATCCAGAAGGATTGCATGGGTTATATGTTCCCTACTGGACATTTGATTCTGATTTATTTGCATCCTATCAAGGGCAGCGAGGTGACCACTATTATGAAACCAGACGTGTACGCACTAAGAATGGAGTACAGACACAGCAAGTTCAAAAAACCAGGTGGTCCGAGGCGTCGGGGTCCGTTAAAGGTTTTGTCGACGATATCCTTATCAATGCCTCTCAAAAAAAGCGTCGAGACATTCCATCGAAAATAGCTTTTTGGAATATGAAAGAATTGGTCGTATTTAATTCGAAATACCTTTCAGGTTTTGTTACTGAGAAATATACCGTCTCTCTTAAAGAAGGACATCACCAGTCATTTCAGGAGGCAAAACAGATTGCCCATAATTGGATTCGAAGAGATATAGGCGGAGATGTACAGCGAATTCGTCACGCCGATATAAAGTTATCCGAAGAGACTTTCAAACACGTACTTCTTCCAGTATACATTAGCTCGTATAGATTCAATGGTAAAGAATACCACTTCTACATTAATGGACAGACCGGCAGTTTGCATGGAACGCGTCCTTATTCATTTTGGAAAATTTTCTTTTTGGTCTTTTTTATTATTGTAATCATGGCCTTAATTGCGATTTTTGCAAAATGAGCAGAAAAAGAACACTTGTTATTGGAGATATCCATTCCGGGTTCATGGCACTTGAACAAGTGCTTCAGATGGCAGAGATTACCGAAGAAGACACCTTAATTTTTTTGGGGGATTATGTTGATGGATGGAGTCAGGCCGCTGAAACGGTTGATTTTCTAATCCAGTTGAACCGCAAACATCATTGCGTTTTACTAAGAGGGAATCACGATGAATTATGTTTGAATTGGTTGCAAGAAGGAAGCGACAATCCGATGTGGTTTCAGCATGGAGGAAAAGCAACTATTGCTTCTTATAAAAAACTCGATGATGTAACCATTGACGCACATATGATATTTTATCAAAATCTAAAGAACTATTATTTAGATGCGAATAATAGATTGTTTTTACATGCAGGTTTTACCAACCTTTCGGGGGTAGAACACGAGTACTTCCCTAAGGTTTTTTATTGGGATCGAACACTTTGGGAACTCGCACGCTCAATAAGCCCTTCACTATCGAAAAACGACGATCGTTACCCAAAGAGATTGGCCTTATATGATGAGATATATATTGGCCATACTCCGATTTCTAAAACAGGAATCGCGGTACCAGAAAGGGAGGCCAATGTTTGGAATATTGATACTGGAGCAGCTTTCAGAGGGCCATTGTCCATAATGGATGTAGATAGCAAACGGGTTTGGCAAAGTGAGCCAGTTCATACTTTTTATCCTGGTGAGAGAGGGAGAAACTGAAAAATCACCAGTTTTAAAAAGGTTTTATCGTACTTATTGACGAACTTTACAAAAAACAGAATATGCCCGGAAAAAATATACGATTAGAGGTGATGCAAGCTATTGAACCCCAAGTAGAAGGATTCATGGATAAATTTTTGATACCTGTTGAAGATATTTGGCAGCCTTCTGATTTCTTGCCAGATTCCGAAAACGATAATTTTTTAGATGCTGTTGAAACACTTCGCGGGGAATCTAAGGAGTTGGGATATGATTTTTGGGTAACCATGGTTGCTGATACTATTACGGAAGAGGCGCTGCCTACCTATGAATCTTGGCTAATGGATGTGGAGGGAATAAATCAGCATGATGGGAAAGACAATGGATGGTCAAAATGGGTACGTGCTTGGACGGCGGAGGAAAATCGCCATGGTGATGTGTTGAACAAATATTTGTATCTCTCTGGGCGAGTGAATATGCGAGAAGTAGAAATTACTACCCAGCATTTACTTACTGATGGGTTTGATATTGGTACCGATCAAGACCCCTATAAGAACTTTGTATATACTTCATTTCAAGAGCTGGCTACCAATATCTCCCATAAGCGTGTTGGTCAGATGGCTAGGAAAAAGGGGAATTCTCTTCTAGGGAAGATGTGTACTATTATAGCTGGGGATGAAATGCGTCATCATTTGGCCTATCGCGAATTTGTCAAAACGATTTTCGGAGAGGATCCATCGGGAATGATGTTGGCCTTTGGCGATATGATGAAAAAGAAAATTGTAATGCCTGCCCATTTTTTGAGAGAATCAGGTGGCTTTATTGGAGAGGCTTTTGAGAATTTTTCTAATTGTGCACAGCGTCTTGGGGTGTATACCGCTCAAGACTACGTAGAGATATTACGAAAGCTCAATGCGTATTGGGAATTAGAAACTGTTAGAAGTCTTTCCGATGAAGCGGAAAAGGCCCGTGATTACCTAATTAGGCTTCCTGAAAGATTAGAACGCATAGCAGAACGTATGAAGTTTCCTGAAGACCAATATCGTTTCAAGTGGGTAGAGGCCAACGGAATGGTATAGATAGACTCCTTTGGTTCGATAGAATAAAAAAATCCGATGCAGAAATGCATCGGATTTTTTTATTCAGGAGATGAATGATTACAGTTTTCCGTGGTCATGTTCATCTTGCCATTTTGATAATTCGGCCCACTTGCCCTCATAACACATTTTGGCTTGCATTGGCCATGATGCTGGGTCATGAACTTTATAACGTTCTCCACCACCATCTAAGATTTCTTGGCATCTTGCGACAGCTGTTTCTGATAGTATTTTCCATGTGGTGATACCGCCATCATTAAACATACCGGCTATTTTTGGGCCAATACCCTCAACTACTTTAAGGTCATCCTGTTTAATGGCTTTACCCATAGCTATTTTCGCTGCATTTGCATCGAACGGCAGATCTTTTTCTATCGCAGCAATAGTTGCCGCGGCAGCCGTAGTGGCAGCAGTTGTAGCTGCTATCACCTTATCATTACATGCGTCTAGATCAGCCTGTAATTTGGCATTCTTATCTTTCCATATATTCAGTTCTGCTGAATTATCAATGGTAGTACTTGACGCTTTACCAATGAGATAACCTAAAATTCCACAAATTAGGCCAGTCAATAAGGGAATTAGCCAGCACCAAATGTTCATATTTTCAAAATCCATGTTCTTTAATTTTTTATGTTTAATTGATTAGTTTAATGTAACAACAGTTCGTCTGTTCTTAGCTTTACCTTCTTCTGTGGCATTGCTTGCAATCGGTTGGGTCTGACCCTTTGAGGTTGCGTCTATTTTTGCGGCGGATATTCCATTTCTCATAAGGTAATCTTTTGCGAAATCCGCCCTGTTTTGACCTAAGGTGATGTTGCTCTCGGCGTCACCAGTGTCGTCGGTATGGCCAACAACGTTTGCTTTTGCATCTGCTACCTTATCTAAATATCGAGATATGTCCGCAACTTTTTGACGTTGCTCAGGAGTAAGGTTAATCGACGCTTCAGCTGTATCAAAATATAGGACTAGCGGATTGGCCTTGATTTTCTCATAAAGTGCTTTTAATGCGTCTTCCGCATCTGCTGCCCTATCTGCAAGACCATAGATTACTGGCCCCAGATACACATTGTCCTTAGATACCATATCATCCATCAATTTGCCCATAGTATTAATTTGAGCGGATGAAATTCCGTTTTGAACCAAATGGTTTTTGATGGCGTTTGCACGGGCTAATCCCAAATTTGGATAGGCGGAACTGTTGGTCTCATCAGATTTATAGTATCCGGTCACATTGATAACTTTACCCAGATTTTCAGCTAAGAAGCCTTTCAGGCTCGCGATGCCATCGGTAACTTTTAGTGATAGGGGTGTTAAAATAGATGAGGACGACACATTAAAGTTGTAATTGTCGTTTTCGTTGTACGCATATGCTCCATCGCTAAACGCAAATGGGTATGACGTAGCTTCCGGTGTTACTGGTGCTATCACCGCTTCCTTTATGGGCTCTTCTTTTACAGGCATACCGCATGAGCTGCAGTAATTCACGTAAAAATAGATTCCCGCGAGAATGGTAATGAGCATCAACAACAGGTTCGTAGTTGTTTTTGTCATTGTTAAATTTCATTTAGTGTTTATCCTACAATGTATTAAAAAAATAACGAAATGTTAAATTATTCCTATTAAATTCTAAAAACCATTTCGTACAGAAAATGATGAAAATGGATGAATGGTTGCCATTCGTACAGTTTTGACTACCATTCACATAGAAGCTATTTTTTTCGAAGATCCAAAGAGTGATATTGCGTCAAAATATTAGAAAACCCTATAGCTCCCGACAAAGTTCCGGCATTGCGATAGGGTTTTATTAATTAGAATGGCTGATTTTACATAAAGGTCTCTTTTACAAGTATTACTGAAGCAAGAAATTTAAGGAATATGCAAAATTTACCAGTTATACAGAAAAAGCACCCAATTATACACAAGTGGTATTTGGAAAGGGCATTATAAGATACTTTCGAAAAGCAATTAGTTAGAAACTATATTATTATGAAAACGGAACTCCTTAAAGTACTGACCTTTTTATGTATGGTCATAGTTTTAGGACTACAAGAGTTGCTTCAAGGTACCTGGAAGGTTCCAGAACTTGAATCACGAAGAGGAATCAAGAAAGTATGAGCTAAAAATATTTAAGGATAACTTAGTGTTTGAGTTAGTTTGGTTAATTCCGCTGTTATAACAAAACCATCGATCGGGGGAACAATGGATTTTGAGTAGCAGCGGATTTTTTTATGCTTGAATGTTACCCTCTAGCAGAAATTCAGATGAATTGGTGAGCGGGATATTCCACTAGCATGGAAAAGAAAATAATCCTACCAAAATGCTTTTTGACGACTTGAATAAAAACTCCTACTTGCACAGCTCCTTCATCAAGCCATAATCCGACTTGATTAAACAAGTAGGAGTTTTTAATTAAATCATAGTGAGAATTTATAAATCGAATTTGATTCCTTGCGCAAGAGGCAATTCAGTAGTATAATTGATAGTATTGGTCTGTCTTCTCATATAAACTTTCCATGCATCGGACCCACTTTCGCGACCACCTCCGGTTTCTTTTTCGCCACCAAAAGCACCGCCTATCTCTGCGCCTGAAGTTCCGATATTTACATTGGCAATACCACAATCGCTTCCGCTTTGACTTAAGAAACGTTCCGCTTCGCGAAGATTGTTTGTCATAATAGCCGATGAAAGTCCTTGTACAACACCATTTTGAATGGCAATTGCATTTTCAACTTCCCCAGTATATTTTAAAAGATAAAGTAGGGGGGCAAAAGTCTCATGCTGTACGATTTCAAAATCGTTCTTTGCTTCTGCAATGGCAGGCTTTACATAACATCCGCTTTCATAACCCTCACCTTCTAAAACACCACCTTCAACGATGATTTCTCCTCCTTCGGAAACTACTTTTTCAAGTGCTTTATTATAATTGCCCACAGCATCGGTATCAATTAATGGTCCAACATGGTTATTTTCATCTAACGGATTCCCGATACGTAGTTGGCCGTATGCATCTACAACCGCATCTTTTACTTTGTCATAAATCGATTCATGAATAATCAAACGCCTTGTTGAAGTACAGCGCTGCCCCGCAGTGCCAACGGCACCAAAGACAGCTCCTATCACTGTCATTTTAATATCTGCATCTGGAGTAACGATTATTGCGTTGTTTCCTCCTAGTTCCAATAAAGATTTTCCTAGTCTGGATGCAACGGCTTGTGCAACTATTTTTCCCATTCGAATAGAGCCTGTAGCGGAAACTAAGGGTATACGACTATCTTCAGTCATCATTTCCCCAACTTTATAATCGCCATTTATCAAGCAAGAGATTCCTTCAGGTAATCCATTCGCTTTGAAAACTTCTGCAGCGATATTTTGACATGCTACTCCACACAAAGGTGTCTTTTCTGAAGGTTTCCAAACGCAAACATCACCGCAAATCCATGCTAAGGCTGTATTCCATGCCCAAACGGCAACGGGGAAGTTGAATGCGGAAATAATGCCAACGACTCCTAAGGGGTGGTATTGCTCATACATTCTATGCCCAGGTCTTTCGGAATGCATGGTCAAACCATGGAGTTGTCTTGAAAGGCCGACGGCAAAATCACAGATATCGATCATTTCTTGCACCTCGCCTAAACCTTCTTGATAACTTTTCCCCATTTCATAGGAAACCAATTTTCCCAGAGCTTCTTTTTTATCCCTGAGCTTTTCTCCAAACTGTCGAACAACCTCACCTCTTAAAGGAGCCGGTTTTTGCCGCCAAGTTTTGAATGCCGTCGTAGCGGTTTTCATTACTTTTTCGTAATCCTCTTGAGAAGTGGTTTTGACTTTTCCTATTAGAGTTCCATCTACAGGTGAATATGATTCAATAATTTCTCCTGAAGAAAAATTATTGGAACCTGTTGAAGTTCCCTCATTGATCTCTTCAAGGCCTAATGTTTCTAAGGCATCATCGATACCAAATTCAATTGTTATTTTTGACATTTTATAACTTTTTGAGCGTGAATTGTTATATTTTTTACAAATCTACAATAAAGTCCTGATTTATCCTTGCTTTCTTAGGCTGTTGATTGTAGTGATTTTTCAGTGGTTGACTTCGTGAATCAACACTTACTCGATAGAGCTACCTTTGTTAGAGAAAGTGTTAAAATACCTTTCATTGGGTAAAAAGTATCAGGGCAATAGTGATTAGGGCGGGCAAGGCTTGAATATAGAATATTTTCCTTGTTACCGTCAGTGCCCCATAAATTCCTGCTATCGCAATGCATCCTAGAAAAAATAGGGCGACATTGTCACTCCAATTCGGGTCGTTTATAAAATACGACCAAATCAGTCCGGCAGCTAAAAAACCATTATAGAGGCCTTGGTTGGCAGCCATTGATTTAGTTGGTTCAAATAATTCCGAAGGAAAATGCCGAAAAACTTTTCTTCCCCTGGTCGTCCAAGCGAACATTTCGAAGTAAAGAAAATACAAGTGAAGAAGGGCAACTAAGCCTATTAAAATGTTGATTGCGAATTCCATGGTTTAGTTTTCTGCTACGAATCGTTCATCCATTGGCATTATCGTGCCACAATTGTCACAAGTTCTCAATTCTTCAGAACCATAAAAGTGTTTGAAATGACCTAGAAAGTCTTTTTCAATATCGTGCAGGGTAAAGTAGGCTTCATACAATTTATGATTGCAGTTATCACAGAACCATAGCAGGCCGTCATCAACGTTCATATCAGAACGTTTACGTTCAATCACCAAACCAATGCTTCCCTCATGACGAACAGGCGAATGAGGTACTTTAGGGGGGTGCAGGTACATATCTCCTGGACCTAACCTCATTGTTTTCTTCTGTCTGTCTTCTTGAATATGCACTTCAATTTCTCCCTCTAATTGATAGAAAAGTTCTTCAGTTTCGTTGTAGTGATAATCTTTTCGAGCATTTGGGCCAGCGACCACCATTACAATATAATCCCCAGCTTCTTTATAGAGATTCTTATTGCCGACGGGTGGTTTTAAAGTATCACGATTTTCTTCAATCCATTTATTGAGATTAAAGGGAGGTTTTATTGACATGTATAGAAATTACTGGTTCATGTTATTTTTAGCAACATATGCTACAAAACAAACTGTTCATCTCAAATTTATAAAAAGAAAAGCACACGGGTTAGTGAACAGGTAAGAAAGTAAAAGAGAATAAATAAGTGGAGTTACCGAAAGAAGATCTGGGTGAAATAGAAGTCACCAGTATCGCTGATTTTTACACTTACAGCAGTATGTGTAAAATCACCTTCCATAGTTGTTTTATGGCTAGAGCTATTTAACCAACCTTCAAACGCTTCTACCGCATTGTCATAATCTTTGGCAACATTTTCCGCCACAAATTCAGCACCTATCTGTGATGAAATTTTCGATGCCCTGGAACTGAAGTTATGATGATTGATAGTGCCTAAAGAAATCATATAATCGTTATGCTCATTTGCATATTCGTAGGCTACTTCACTAAATTCAAGTGTTGTTTGACCTAGAGAAATTCTATGGTCATTAACCACCGCTAATAGTTCCAGTTCAACCTCCTTGACGTTCTCCGCTTCGACGATATTTGTTGTTTCCAATGACTCTTTTGAACAAGAGGCCAGAGTACATACAAATAAAACGAGGGCAACAAATTGCGTTCTCATTTTCATACAACGTTCTAAATTGTAAGTAGGCTTTCAAAAAAGTAGGTGTGTAGAGATGTGGGGAGTTCTCTTTATTCTAGAGCTAGTTGGGGCCACTAGGGTCTGTAATAATACGTAAAATACAGAGTTCGTCTTTATAAAAAGGTGTTTTTTCGATGAATGGTACGATTAAAGAAATTTTTTGTAGGTCAAAACGTACGATTTTGACAAAACTCAAATTCCTTTGTTACAAAGTAATAAACAATCAGAGGTTTTCGTTTTAACAGAATACAGGGGTATTCGGGGCTGTATATTCACTGTATTTTGGGATGTCTTTTGTTGTGAGCCCTCGTACTTTTAACAAAAATCATTTCCATGCACATGAAGCATATTTTCCGCATTGCGCTCCTGCTTTTAGTTCTTACCGGTTGCAAATCAAAACAAGATAAACCCACTCCTGCCGAGGAATTTGAAAACCTCAATAAGTTTCAAGAATATATTACGGAAGTTACTCATGGAATCATTTCCGCGCAAAGTGATGTTAGAGTGGTTCTGAACACACCTGTTGAATTATGGAACAATGGTGATGAACTAGATTCACAAATATTACAGGTCTCACCAAGAACGAAGGGAAAGGTAGTTGCATTGGATAATAGAACGGTTGCTTTCGTGCCCGAGAATGGATTCAAACAAGATACAGAGTATAAGTTTAAATTGTTGCTCTCAGCTATTGTCAATGATCTTCCGAGGGAAATGAAAACCTTGACTTTTGGTGTAAGAACACTACAACAACAGTTTAATGTTTATACCGATGCGATTCAATCGTATTCTAAAGACCGGCAGTACATTAACGGACAACTCCGAGCTTCCGATGTACTTCCCCTAGAAATAGTAAAGCAGCTGCTAAAGGTCTCCCAGAGTGGAGAGGTTATCAAAGTAACGTTTGATAATACGGTCACCAAAGGAACGCAATTCCAGTTCAAAATAGATAGTATTAAGCGGTATGAAGAAGATTCGGAACTGGAGATTTCTTGGGATGGGCAAAAATTCGATATTGATAGTGATGGAAAAAATATAGTTAACATACCCGGTAAAAATAACTTCACTGTTTTAGATGCTAGCGTGGAAACAGGTAATGGCCCAGTGGTTTTAATCAATTTCTCTGACCCATTAAAAAAAGGACAGAACTTCAAAGGGTTGGTAGTTTTGGAAGGAAGTACGAATCCTAAATACAAAGTAGACGGGAATATCTTAAAAATGTATCCGTCTCAAGAGTTGAAAGGTACAGCTAAACTGGAAGTACTTCAAGGTATTGAAAGTGAAGATGGCTATAAGTTGAAAAATAAATATGAACAAATAATTGCCTTTGAGCAGTTAAAACCTCAGGTGAGATTACTATCCAATGGAACTATTTTGCCCTCGTCAAATAATTTGAAAATCAATTTCGAAGCGGTGAATTTAAAAGCCGTCGATGTTTCCATTTTTAAAATCTATCAAAACAACATCCTTCAGTTCTTACAAAGTAACAATTTGAATGGTAAATCCAACTTACGGAGTGTTGCGCGACCAATTGCACATAAAAAGATTGTACTTCAAAATAGTTTGTCAAATACCACTGGAAAATGGGCCGCTCATGCGATAGATTTGAGTTCATTGATTTCTCCCGAAGTAGGCGCAATGTATCGTGTAGAATTGAACTACAGACCTAATTATAGCTCCTACAAATGCGATAATACCAATTTTGACCCGGTAGATGAAGATGCTGAAAATTTTGATGAGGAGCAAGAAAACAGTTCTTGGGATGGTGTGGAAGACTACTATAATGAGTATGGTTACTACGATTACAATTGGAACGAGCGTGAGAACCCCTGTGACAAATCGTATTACTACAATAAAAAAATAGGTATGAATGTGTTGGCAACCGATATTGGGGTCACCATAAAAAGAGGTGTCAACAAAAGTTATTTTGTTGCTGTAAATGACATTTTGAACACCAATCCTATTCCCGGGGCGAAGGTTACCTTTTATAATTTTCAACAACAAGCAGTTGGTAATGTGATTACTGATTCTGATGGCATGGCGATTTTTGATTCTGAAAAACTTGCCTTCTTCGCTATTGCCGAAAATAAAGGTCAAAAGAACTATATAAAGTTGAATGATGGTAATGCGCTTTCGGTCAGTAAGTTCAATGTTTCAGGTGCACGATTACAAAAAGGGATTAAAGGGTTCATATTTGGAGAACGAGGTGTTTGGCGACCCGGAGATCAGATTTTCTTATCCTTTATGTTGAATGATAACGCGAACAAACTTCCAGAGAATCATCCTGTTAAATTAGAGCTGATGGATCCCTACAACAAGGTTGTACATCGTACGGTGACTAAAAATGGGATTAATAATTTCTTTCATTTTAATGTAAAAACCGATGAAAATGCACCGACAGGAAATTGGTTGGCAAAGGTTTCTGTAGGGGGCACTTCTTTTACAAAAACGATTAAAGTCGAAACGATCAAACCCAATCGGTTGAAAATTAAAACTAAGTTTGATTCGAAAGTTTTAAATGGTTCTAAACCTATAACGGGCGATATGGAAGTGAAGTGGTTGCATGGGGCGATTGCCAAAAACCTAAAAGCGGATATCACTGCAAAGTTCAATTCCACGACAACGAAGTTTGAAAAATTTCCAAGCTATATATTCGATGACCCCACGCGTAGTTTTTCGGTAGAAGATCAAGTGGTTTTCGATAGTAAAATCGATGAAGAAGGTAAGGCCAAGTTCAATTTAAATCCACAATTGAATAGCAAGGCACCAGGAATGCTGAATGCCGCTTTTATTACCAAAGTTTATGAAAATGGAGGGGACTTTAGTACTGACGTTTTTACAAAGCCCTATTCGCCCTATGATACTTACATCGGGTTGAATGCTCCTAAGGGAGATAAACGACGAGGGATGTTATTAACTGATGTGAAACACAAGTTCGAAGTTGTTTCAGTTGATGAAAAAGGAAATGCAAAAGCCGCCAAAGATTTAAAGGTTTCGGTTTACAAAGTGAGTTGGAGATGGTGGTGGGATACTTCGTCTGATAATTTATCATCCTATAGCAGTAGCCAATACCGTGAAATACTTTTTGAGAAAACGGTAAATACCGGGGCGAATGGCAAGGCTACTTTTGATTTCGAATTGAAATACCCTGATTGGGGAAGATACTTGGTGCGCGTAGAAGATCCTAACGGAGGTCACGCCACGGGGAAAACCATTTATATCGATTGGCCAGGATGGGCCGGAAAGTCTAGAAAAGGTGATCCTTCTGCCGCAACAATGTTAGTATTCGCTACGGATAAGGAAAATTATGATGTTGGTGAGACCGCAACGGTAAGTTTCCCAAGCTCTTTTGGCGGAAGGGCTTTGGTTACTGTTGAAAATGGCAGCGAAGTCTTAGAATCAATGTGGGTGGAGACCGTGGAAGGAGAAACCAAATTTCAACTTCCGATTTCAGAATTGTACACACCTAATGTATTTATTAATATCGCATCCTTACAACCCCACGCGAATACCAAAAATGATTCTCCTATTCGTATGTACGGGGTGACTGGGATATCTGTAGAAAATAAGGAAACAAAACTTGAGCCCGTAATTAAGATGCCCGATGTTTTGCGACCAGAGGAAACCATCACGGTTAAAGTTGGTGAACAAAACAAAAAAGCAATGACTTATAGCATTGCAATTGTCGATGAAGGGTTGTTGGATCTAACAAGATTTAAAACACCAAACCCGTGGAATACATTCTACACTAAAGAAGCTTTGGGGGTAAAAACCTGGGACGTATATGATGATGTTATTGGAGCGTTTGGCGGAAAAATCGACCAGGTATTTACTATCGGGGGTGATGGCGAATTGGCGGGAGCGAAGAATAAAAAAGCCAATCGTTTTGAGCCTATGGTGGTGCATTTAGGACCATTTAGTTTGAAGGGTGGTGAAACCAAATCACACAAAATCAAGATTCCAAAGTATGTAGGTTCGGTTCGAACAATGGTAGTTGCGGGAGATAATGCTAAGGAAGCCTATGGCCAAACAGAAAAAACTACTCCTGTTCGTAAACCATTAATGATATTGGCCTCTTTGCCAAGAAAAATCACTCCAGGTGAGAAGGTCACTTTGCCGGTGACTGTCTTTGCTATGGAAAAGAAGGTCAAAAATGTAACCTTAAAAATCAAACCAGACAAAGCTTTTACCATTGAAGGCGAACAAACACAAAAGTTAAGTTTTGCACAGCCCGATGAAAAGATGGCCTACTTTCAATTGAATGTTTCCGATTTTTCGGGAATAGGGAAAGTAGTGGTAGAAGCTTCTGGGGGAGGCGAGAAAGCCTCTTTTGAAATACCGATTGATGTGGTGAATCCGAATCCAATAACTGCAGAAACTACCGAAGTCATTTTGGATTCGAATTCCAGTCAAACCATTAATTTGGAAACTTTTGGAATTGCCGGAACAAACGCTGCAGAAATTGAATTCTCCACTTTGCCACCAATGAATTTTAATGGTCGCATGAAATATTTGATTCGTTATCCACATGGTTGTGTGGAGCAAACAACGTCGGGAGCATTCCCACAGTTGTTCTTGTCCGACATTTTTGATGTGGAAGCCAGTAAGAAAAGACGAATTCAAAAGAATATTGAAAGAGGAATCAAACGTTTAGGGAGTTTCCAAAGACCTGGCGGTGGATTCTCGTACTGGCCCGGCCAAAATTATGTAAACGATTGGGGTACAACTTACGCTGGTCATTTCTTGTTGGAAGCGGAAAAAAGAGGCTATGTAATGCCTATTGGATTTAAATCAGGTTGGGTGAAATATCAACAAGGTGTAGCCAAACAATGGCGATCAGGTCAAAATTCAGATTTGGCTCAGGCGTATCGTTTATATACGCTAGCACTATCTGGTAATGCGGATGTTGCAAGTATGAACAGGCTAAGGGAAAGTTCTGGAGTTTCGAATGAAGGGAAGTTTCGTTTGGCAGCGGCCTATGCGATTATCGGTCAGTCAGATGTTGCGAAAAAGATTTTAAGTGGTGCCCAATTGGATGTCGAGAATAACAGGTATTACTATTACACCTATGGTTCATCCGACAGAAATAGAGCGATGGCTTTGGAGACTTACGTTTTGATGAAGGATAAGGCAAAAGCCCACGATTTGGCCAAAGTGATTGCCAAAAATCTTTCTGATAAACGATATATGAGTACGCAGAGTACATCATACAGTTTGTTGGCTATGGCAAAATTTGCCGAGATGATGGGTGGAAAGGGCATCAAGACAAGTGTTACGGTAAATGGACAATCCAAAAAGGTGAATTCAGAAAAAACATTGGCCAGTCGTCCTTTGGAAATTCATAAAGGGAGCAACAGTATCACTTTGAAGAATCAAGAAGATAACACGGTTTATGTAAGTATTGTTAATAGTGGAATTCTTCCTGTAGGTGAGGAAAAAACGATTCAAAAAAACCTTTCAGCACAATTGGTTTTCAAAGGAAGAAACGGTTCAAGAATAAATCCAACAAGTATTACACAAGGAACTGATTTTGTCGCTGAGGTGACCTTGACAAATACCACATCGAATCGACTAAAGGACCTTGCCTTGACAGAAATCTTCCCTAGCGGTTGGGAAATTGTGAATACTCGATTTACTGATTTTGGCAGTTTTGCACAAAATCAGGTTACACATACTGATTTGAGAGATGATCGTGCCAATTTCTATTTTGATATGAAACGAAATGAAACCAAAACCTTCAGGATTTTGTTGAATGCCTCTTATCTTGGAAAATATTATTTACCAGGCATTCAAGCCGAAGCCATGTATGATAATGACTATGTGGTTCGCACGAAAGGGCAGTGGGTTGAGGTCGTTCAATAGGGCTGGAAGCCCGATGATGGAAACACGAAATTGGATGAACATAGGTAGAGTTTTCTGTACTGGTTGAATGGAGTGAATGATTCCGCCTTTAATTTATTTCCATATTTTTAGAATATGGAACCCGAACCAACCTTACAAATCTCTGATGACTTTATAAACGAGAATACCAGTTTTTCTGAACTCATAGTTGCGTTAAAGGACGGATTTTCTTCTCAGGATATTTTAATCCCGCAACGTCACCACCATGATTTTCCAAATCCTGAAACGGGCATTGATTCTACCTTGCTTTTAATGCCCGCTTGGCACCCCGGTCAGAATGCTGGAGTTAAAATGGTAACGATAAGTCCTGAAAATTCGCGCTTTGACCTACCAGCTGTTCAGGGAAGTTATATACTAATGGATGCCACCACTGGAAAAGTCAGTGCTATATTGGAGGCCAAAAGCCTTACCGCAAAACGCACCGCTGCTGCTTCTGCTTTAGCTTCTTCTTTCCTGTCAAAAAAAGATGCATCCTCCTTAATGATGATAGGTACAGGGGTACTTTCTACTAATCTGATTCGAGCACATGCAAGTGTCAGACCTATCAAAAGAGTACTTGTCTGGGGCAGGAACTCCGCAAAAGCTGAGTCTATTTGCGATGCATTAGAGGATGAAAATTTCGAATGCGAAGTTGTGGATTCTATTGAGGAAAAAGTTGAGGAAGTAGATATCATTTCTTGTGCGACCCTTTCGAAAACTCCGTTGATTTCTGGAAAGCATCTAAAACCTGGCCAACATATTGATCTGGTAGGGGCCTATAGAAAAGATATGCGTGAGGCGGATGATGAGGTTATAACAAAGGCTTCTGTTTTTGTTGATACCTATGCCGGAATTCGTGAAAGCGGTGATATATACACTCCGCTCGAAACAGGAGTATTAAAAGAAGAAGATATCAAAGGTGATTTATTTTCACTTTGCTCAGAAAAAGGAAGGGGCAGAATAAATGATGATGAAATCACTGTCTTTAAATCGGTGGGTCATGCCCTCGAAGACCTGGTTGCGGCATCTTATTATTACAACAAATTCAAAGATGAGTAGGACCTATCGAAACATGCTGCAAAAAATGGATTTCAATCCACCCAAAGATTGGCTTCAAATCAAAACTATTGATATGCATACGGGTGGTGAACCTTTGCGGGTTATTGTTAATGGCTTTCCTGTATTAAAGGGAAATTCTGTTCTGGAATACCGTAGATATTGCAAAAAAAACTATGACCACTTAAGAACTGCTTTGATGTTCGAGCCTCGAGGTCACGCTGATATGTATGGTTGCATTTTGGTACCGCCCAATGATGACGGTGGTGATTTCGGGATCTTCTTTTTACATAATGAAGGCTATAGTACCATGTGTGGCCATGCCATAATAGCTATCACGACCTTAGCAATGGAGCTGAAATGGATTACCATTCAAGAAGGCGATAATATCTTGAAAATTGACGCTCCCTGTGGAAGAATTACCGCCTTTGCACAGGTGCGAAACCAAAAAGTAATTGGAGTCCGTTTTCTTTGTGTCCCTAGTTTTGTAGTCGGGTTGGATAGAACGGTTGAGGTAGAAGGTTTAGGTAAAATAACGTATGACTTGGCCTATGGAGGAGCTTTCTATGCTTATGTCGATATGAATAAAAACAATTTTGATTTTGATTTGAGCCAGGATTCATATCGTGAATTGATTCAATCGGGAATGGATATCAAACACGCAATCATGAAGAACGACCTTGAAATTGTACATCCTTATGAGACCGATTTAAGTTTTCTGTATGGAACAATTTTTATTGGTGATACCAACACATTAGGTGTAGAAAGCAGAAATGTCTGCATTTTCGCAGAAGGGGAAGTAGACCGTTCTCCGACAGGGTCGGGAGTATCAGGAAGAATGGCTATACATAAGGCTAGAAATGAAATTGATTTTGGAGAAGCCATGACTATTGAGAGTATTACAGGCTCGGTCTTCAAAGGTTCTGTAGTTTCAGAAGAAGATTATGGCCCGTTTGAGGCAGTTATTCCACAAGTTGAAGGTACGGCCCATATTACGGGTACGCATACCTTTTGTATCGATCCAAAAGACCCTATGAAAAATGGATTTATTTTGCGGTGAACTTAATTTTCGTCAGAAGATTCAACTGAATCACCATCTTTTAAAACGGCATTAAAAACAAAGGCTCCTATTTCCTTGACAGGTTCATAAAGCACTGAATTCTCAAAAGTTTCATTTTTAACAAGCCCTACAGAGGAATTGACGCGTTCAAAGAATATCAAAATCGCACCAAGAATGACCGCTACCTTAAGAGCTCCGAACAGCGCCCCTGCTATCTTATTTACAAGGCCAAGCATTGCGAAATCAGCAATTTTAGTCAAAAATTTCCCGGCCAGATTTACGGCAAGAACTATTGCAATAAAAGTGATGACAAATGCAGCGATGTTTATGTACCGCTCATCCCACTGCATGTTTTGATGGAGGTAATTACCGGCGATATAAGAGAAATGAATCGCTCCAAAAATACCAGCGATCAAGGCAATTATGGAGGCGATTTCGACAAATATGCCATTTTTTAGCCCTTTGTAAAGTCCGTACCCTAATAAAAGCCCTAAAACGATATCTATAAAACTCATCAACCAAGTGTTTCAACAAATATAGAACTTTGATTTGTACCTTTGATTTCTTAAACACTCCAATGCTCAAACAGTAAAAGAGGGGTAACAAAGAAGCATGTCAAGAGATACGCAATTAAAAGAACGATGGGAAGAATTGGTAGAACGACTCTCGACCCAATTTGCTGATGGAGACCCACTTGATCTTGACGCTATTATTTATTTGGTGGGGGTTCAAGAACTGGGGCAATACCATAGAAAGTTCAAAAAAGATCACAAGTTGGATTTGATGCATATTGCCATTTGCCGTCTCTTGGAGCCTTATGGTTATTACGAATTCGATTACTATGATGAGGACGGTTGGCCACACTATATAGTGAAAGAACAGCTACCTCCATTAAAAGCAGGCGAGCAATCAGTTTTGATGAAAGGGGCTATTGTAGAGTATTTTTTAGATAAGGAATATATTCATTAGAAATGGGCGATACTAAACCATATTATGCGGTGATTTTTACTTCAGCCAGAACTGAAGGTGACAATGGTTATTCAGAAATGGCACAGCAAATGGAAGATTTGGCGAAAAAGCAGTCCGGTTATTTAGGAATTGAAAGTGCAAAAGAAGAAGTTGGCATAACGGTAAGTTATTGGGAAAGTTTGAAAGCTATCTCGGACTGGAAGGCAAATGCAGACCATTTATTTGCTCAACAACAAGGCATCAAAGATTGGTATACATGGTATAAGGTCAGAATTTGTTTGGTAGAAAGAGAATATGATTTCGTAAAATGAGAAGGCTCTCTCATTTCCTTAAAGAACATCCTAAAAAGCTAATTACTTTTTTAATTATTCTAGTCGCTTACTATTTCTGCCTCCCAAAACAACTTTTTAAAACGCCCAATGCAACAGTAGTCGAAAGCCGTCAAGGAACTTTATTA
The DNA here is from genome assembly GCA_964614665.1 of uncultured Maribacter sp. Classification (GTDB taxonomy): domain Bacteria; phylum Bacteroidota; class Bacteroidia; order Flavobacteriales; family Flavobacteriaceae; genus Maribacter_C. The sequence goes on along the minus strand of CAZTLZ010000045.1, from coordinate 2,395 downwards.
GGCGCAAAAATTTCGGATGATGGACAATGGCGCTTTCCAGTAATCGATAGTGTGCCACGCAAGTTTGAAGTTTGCTTGTTACAGTTTGAAGACGCTTATTTCTATGAGCACTTTGGATTCAATCCTATTTCCATGGCAAAGGCCATCGGCTCTAATATCTCGGCTGGAAAAACAGTTCGAGGTGGCAGTACGTTGACACAGCAGGTCATTCGGTTATCAAGAAATAAAAAGCGATCGTATTTTGAGAAGTTAATTGAATTGATTTTGGCGACGCGTCTTGAGTTTCGACATTCCAAAGAAGACATTTTAAAACTATATTCCAGTCATGCACCCTATGGAGGAAATGTGGTGGGGCTCGATGTTGCGTCATGGCGTTATTTCGGATTACAACCCTATCAATTGTCATGGGCAGAATCTGCTACACTAGCAGTTTTGCCAAATGCACCTAGTTTGATTTATCCTGGGAAGAATCAACAAAAGTTGCTGGTCAAACGAAACCGTTTACTTCAAAAACTTCTAGACCAAAAATATATCGACAGTACTACTTACAACTTGGCCCTCTTGGAAGAACTTCCTCAAAAGCCATATTCATTGCCGAGAACGGCACCGCACCTTGTAGAATATTTGGCCAAATCAGAAAAAGGGAAGCGAACTAAAAGTACGATTGATGTAAATCTTCAGCGCAATGTGAATTCCATTGTAGATAAATATCATCGTATTTTAAGGCAGAATGAAGTACATAATGCAGCGGTCTTGGTTTTGGATGTAAACACTCGAGAAGTGCTTAGTTATGTTGGCAATACCAGAACTACCAAAGAGAATCAGAAGGATATTGACATGATCCATGCGAATAGAAGTACGGGTAGTACCATAAAACCGCTGCTATATGCTGCAATGTTAGATGCAGGGGAATTGCTTCCTGATATGTTGGTAGCTGATGTACCTACACAAATCGCAGGGTATACCCCCGAAAATTTCAATGAAAATTATAGTGGTGCCGTGCAGGCAAAAAGTGCTTTGGCAAGGTCATTGAACATTCCTGCGGTTCGCTTGCTACAATCATATGGACTACAAAAATTTCGCGATCAATTGGACTATTTTGAGTTGGGTGGATTAAACAAATCCGCTGACCATTATGGACTCCCCCTAATACTTGGTGGTGCGGAAAGTAATCTGTGGGATTTGTGCAAAACCTATGCGAACTTCGCGAGTACTTTAAACCATTTTAATGGTACTTCAAGTGAATATTTTGCGTCAGAGTTTGTAGAACCAGTTTTTAAAACCAACCAGGTCGTCAGTTTTGGTAAAAAATCGACTCAAAAAACGGTATTTGACGCGGCTAGTATTTATCTCACTTTTGAGGCAATGAAGGAGGTAAATCGACCTCAGGGCGATGAATCGTGGCAGTTCTTCGACAGTAGCAAACAGATTGCATGGAAAACAGGCACCAGTTTTGGAAATAAAGATGCCTGGGCCATCGGAATTACAACCGACCATGTAGTCGGAATATGGGTTGGGAACGCTGATGGCGAAGGACGGCCAAATGTGACCGGAGTATCAAGTGCAGCACCCCTTTTATTCGATGTTTTTGATGTGCTTCCGACAAGTGATTGGTTCCAAAAACCATTTGATGAATTTGTTGAGATCGATGTTTGTTCAGAAAGCGGGTTTTTGGCAAAAGGTATTTGTCCTACAAAAACAATAAGTATTCCGAATAAGGAGAATTACGTAAAATCATGTAGTTATCACCAAGAAGTTTATTTAGATTCTCAAAATCAATTTCGAGTGAATTCTTCTTGTGCTGATTTGTCCATCACGAATGGCAGAGTTTGGTTTTCCTTACCTCCCTTGATGGAGTTCTATTATAAAAAGACGCATCCTCTATATAAACCGTTACCCCCATTTCGCAATGATTGCGTAAGTACGAATATGCCTCCTATGGAATTCATTTATCCGAGGAATGGAAGTCGCATTTCATTGACTAAAAATTTTGAAGGCAAAAAAAATGAATTAATTATAAAGCTGGTACATGCCAAGCCTGAGACCGAAGTCTATTGGTATTTGGACGATACCTTTCTACAACAAACTCAAAATTTTCATGAAATCGGGATCCTTCCCTCGGAAGGAAAACACAAAATAACTGCTGTAGATACTCATGGAAATGAAGTTAATGTTATGATAACGGTAGAGTAGTTACCTGACTTTGAATTCGAGTGTTTAAACCCTATATTTAACAAGAACTCACACAATATACTATGGCAAATCAATTCATTATCTCATTAGATCAAGGCACTACAAGCTCTAGAGCTTTACTTGTTGACCAAGAAGGACAAATACAAGGAATGGTTCAAAAGGAGTTCAAACAAATTTTTCCAAAATCAGGTTGGGTTGAGCA
>CAZTLZ010000044.1:0-20649 GCA_964614665.1 uncultured Maribacter sp. | reverse complement strand
TTCATAAGACCTTTGGGCGTTTTGACACTGATCAACATGCTATCAACTTCGTCGTACATATGATCTTTATTAGGCCACCAAACGCTGGCACCAAGGCCTTGACAAGATGTTGCGACAAAATGTTTACCATTATTGTCTTTTTTCCATGAAAAACCTCCATCCCATGGGGCGCGAACTGCTTCTTTGGGGGTTCCGGAATACTTCACTATTATCTCATTGAAATCTCCTTTTTTCTGCTCTTTTCGTAACTGGATAAAGTGTGCATTGCCATTAGATTCAACTTCGAGATCCTGACCATCTTGAGTAACCATTTCAATCTTCAAAGGTGGTTGCAAATCGATTTGTAGAAGGTCATTTGGATCTAAAACCTCATAACGAATGGTGTTGCTTCCTGAGATAAATTTCTCATCTGGATTTACCTCTATATCCAAGTGATAATAATTCAAGTCCCACCATGCACGTTCCGGAGTTACGCTTCCACGTAGGGTATCTTGTTTCGAAAATTGTTGCGCTTGAATACTTAGAAGGCCACAAAAAAGGAATAGCGTCAAATATTTAATTCTCATAGAATCTGTTTTAATTATCTAAAAACCGCATTTGGAAATACCACGGGACTTTCAAATCCGTCTTTTCCGACTGCTGAAATACCGAAAAAGAAATTGTCGATGACAATACCATCCAAGGTATATTCAGATACATCGCCAACAAACTTGCTATTATCCCAAGTAGGGGAGGTGGTGTCCCTCCAATAGATCTTGTATCCCACAGCACCATTAACCTTGGTCCATTTGAATTTTGCCGAAGGTTCAACGATTCCACCGATTTCAACTTTTGCAGGGGCAGGAGGTGCCCAAGCTAAAGATGCCATATTGATTGCGTTTACGGCGGTCAGTTTTTTAGCATAATCGAAGTTCACATGTTCAAGAACATCACCATAATTGATTCCATTCTCGATACGGATATCTTGATGCTGTTGCGTATAATTCTCATGGGCTTCCATGATACGTATTCCTGCATAACCGGCATCATTAAATGGGCGGTGATGCCCACCCCGTCCGAAACGATCCAAACGATAGATCATCATTGGGTTCATTTCGGGCATATAGGTTTTGGTAGTTTTATGAACGTACCGGGCGAGTTGGCGTGATACTCCATCCACCTCTCCACCATAGAAACGTCGTGCTCTTCGTTGTTCTTCAGTTTCGGTTGCAGGAACAGGTTCCGAAAAAATTCTAAAATCACGATTACTAATAACACCATCTACGCCTCTAATGTTTCCAATCATGTCATTATTGAAGATTCCGATGACTTCCCATCCATCCGCTTTCATTTGTTTGACCAAACCTTGGCCACCGAAAAGGCCTTGTTCTTCTCCAGAAAGTCCTAGATAAATAATGCTACTTTCAAATGTATATTTAGAAAGTATCCGTGCAGCCTCTATTGTACCCGCCATGCCACTAGCATTGTCATTTGCGCCGGGAGAATCATCGGTAAAATTCGTTGGGTCGCTCACTCTTGAATCAATATCACCGCTCATTATGATATAACGGTTCGGATATTTCGTTCCTTTTTGAATAGCTACGACGTTCACTACATATACATCATGTACGATGCGCGCATTGGCGCCTTTTTTTACCAAATCCCGCTGAAAGGAAACATCAAGACATGATCCGCAATCCGTTGAGATTTTTTCGAACTCACTTTTGACCCATCTTCTGGCTGCCCCAATACCACGGGTAGTTGAGACGGTGTCACTTAAAGTGTGCCGTGTACCAAAATTTGCCAAAATGGTCACATCCTTTTGAATTCTTTCTGCTGATACCGCGTTGATGATATCATAAATGCGACCGTCTGTTTGAGAAAAGGAGATAGTAGAACAAAGTAAAAATAACAGAAGTAAGACTTTTTTCATTTTAAAATGGATTTGAATTTTTATCAAACTGTACCTCTAAAGGCTTATAAATACTTTGAGAGTTAAGTTATTAAGAATTGCCAATTACGCTTGGCGAGCTAGTGTTACAATGTATTAAAAATTAATGGGATTTGTTTACCAGTTGCCATAATCCTAATAGCGGACCAATTGCTAAAATCAAAAAAAGATATTTTGTTTCCAAACCATTAGATAGAAAGGAGAGTAATTGAATGCTTACTATGCTAATAGCAAAGCCAATGCAATTGACAAGAGTTAAGCCAGTACCTTTCAATTCATTAGGAAGTGCCCCGGCCACCAAATTCGAAAACTGTGGGGAATCTGCCGTGACGGCCATTCCCCAAATACACCAACCGATGAGAAAAAAATATAAGGGCGCCTGAAACAGAAGGGGAGATAGTAGGCAGAATACACCTGACGAAAAAAGCGAGATTGACGCTATTTTTTTGCTGCTAAATTGTTGTGAAACGATTCCGCCAAGCATGCAAGACAATCCTCCAAGAGCAATAATTATCCCTGTCCAAAGGGGCACTGATAATTGCTGAGTGTTTATCGAATTAAAGGTTTGTATTGCCAAAGGTGTGAAAGCCCAAAAGGCATATAACTCCCACATATGTCCAAAGTAACCAAAGGCTGCCTTTTTAAATGGCGAAATCGTAAATAGTTTTGGGCCTGCTTTTAAATGTAATTCGACGCTTGGTTTTCGAAAGGGGCCATTTGGCACCAATAACCAGATGAGTAATCCTCCTATTACGGCAAGTAGAGATGTTGTTTTCACCACTAGGTCAGGATTAGACCCCCAATCGGTTCCACTAAATAGATATGGAAATGAAGTGCCCAGTACTAAAGCACCTACCAAATAGCCTAAAGCACGACCCAGCCCTTTTTCGTAATAGTCCGCCGCAATTTTCATCCCAACCGGATAAATACCTGCTAAGAAAAACCCAGTGCCGAAACGGGCTAGGAGTAGGGTCCATTTCGAAATTTCATCGGAGAGTAGCACCAAATTGCTGAGTGCACCCAGAATTGAACATATCATAAAGACCTTTGTGGGGGAAAAACGATCGGCAATCATAAACACGGCAAAAACCAAAGTGCCTATTATAAAACCAAACTGAACAGAAGATAGTACATAACCGATAATCTCGTTGCCTAGGCCGGTTTTCAGGGTAAGCTCTTCAATAATGGAGTTGCCGGCAAACCACAAGGAGGTACAGGCAAATTGGGAAACTATAATAATGGGTAGAATATGAGATGCAGGTTTCAAGAACTTATCGTAAGAAGGTGACTTTGGCAATCTTGCCGTTTTCGACTTCATAAATGGCAACAGCACTAAAATTACTTCCATTTGCTGTAATGTATTCCTCGTCGATTACTTTATTGCCGATTACTATTCGATTTTTTATTTCACAGTGTAAATCAGGTGTCGATTCAAAAAAACCGGAATAACTTTTGTGTATTTCATCCTTTCCTTGAGAAGTTAAGCTAGCAGGGAAATCGAATAGCTGAACATCAACAGTATAGGTCTCTAAAAACCCATCGATGTCCCTTGCATTATAAGAGTCGAGCTGTTTTTGGACAATGGTTTCCGGATTTGGAGCCGAGCTATCATCAAAAATAAATGTCATGCTTGAAATAGTGCCATTACCGACCTCATAGAGGGCAACTTGCATTTGTTGAAACTCCCCATTGCGTGTGATTTTTTCTTGGTCGATTACTTTATTACCAATGGTAATTCGATTAACCACTTCAACCTGGTGAACTTTGGTCTCAGGAGAGAGGCCGTTGTAGTTCTTTCGCATCTTTTCATGTCCTATATAACGCGTATCGGCAGGAAAATTTCGAACTATGACATATTCAGAATAACAATTGACAAAGGCATCCAAGTCTCCCGCATTATAGGAATCAACCTGTTTTTGAACAATCTTGCTAGAAGGTTCCGCAGAAACTAAAGTCAAATATTTCCCATCAGGACTTACTGCCATTCTTGAAATGGAGTTAATCTCTTTATGGTCCGATAGATTTATAACCTTCGGATTTTCATTGTCTTCGGGTTTGAATTTATGGATTATATTCCCTGCGGGTATAAGCACATTGCCATCAGGCAACCAGCATATATCCTCTATTTTCTTATTAGGTAGTGAAGAGATGGGTTTGGTAGCACCTGTTATTGGATGCAACGATTTGATAAGCCAAGTATCTTCGTCTTTGGAGATGTAGCTGACCAAGTCTGTATTAGGAATCTTATGTAAAGAGCGCCCAACATTTTTCTGAACAGTAACATTGGTCCCGTCTTTCAGATTTGAAATCACCAGATCCATTCGATTCTCTACTAAAACCGTATTGACAAGAATGTCTTCAGAATACCATACGTGATACCCCACTTTGGCATCTTTACGAACAAGCTTTGATTTTCCTGAGGAAACGTCATATCGATATAAGCGTTGCAATCCTGTGGTATCTAGTCGAACAGCGGAGACATCAGCCGAATTGGGAACTCTGAGCGGTGAATATTCGCTTCCCGTGGAAGTATCTGAAATCCAAGAAACTTCACCCCTGCTAATACTGTATTTGGCAATATCGGTTTGTCCATTTTTGGTACTTGAAAACAAGATGGTATTCTCATCGTAAAAGGAGGGTTGATTATCATACCCCTCATTGTTGGATATGTTTTTGAGATTGGTCAGTTCCATTTTGCCGTTAACCTCCGTAATATCTACTAAGTAGACCTCTGTATCGGGTTGGGCATAGACTGAAAGTACAATCAGTATGAAACCGAGTGTGAATAATTTTTTCATATCCTGAAATTTGGATTTAATTTAAGCTTTTGTAAATGACTTCAAAAGTTCACGGACTTTCTGCGTATTTTCCACAAAATATTTTGCAGCTGTTTTTTGCCTTCCAACTTTTACGGATACGGTACTTTCGGGTAATTCTTGAAACATGAATTCATCCGTCCAATCGTCACCGATGGCGAAGACGAAATCGTATTCTTTTTCGCCCAACATACGCATCGACGCACGGCCTTTGTTTACATTACTACTTTTGACTTCCATTACCTTATTTCCATTGAGAACGCTAAGGTCGTCAGTGCCTATAAGACTTGTGAGTACGGTGGAAAGTTCTGTGGCCCTTAGATTTCCAAAATCGGGATCGGTTTTACGATAATGCCAGGCAAGTGAGTAGTTCTTCTCTTCAATAAAACTCCCAGGGGTACGATCTACAAAGGACTCCAATACAGGTCTTATTTTTTCCATCCAATCGTTTTTTACATTTTCCAAGAGTTTAAATTGCTCACCTCCCCTAGAAACCCAAACCCCATGCTCAACGATCATATTGTATCCTTTTGGTAGAAACCATTTGGTAAAAGTGTCCTTGTCACGACCGCTGACCAAGAAAAGGTCTGTTCCTTCTTGTTGATGAAGTGTATCTAGTAATTTATATAATTCTTCATCAGGTCTGGCCTGTTGCGGGTCAACATGGAACCCTGCGAGTGTACCGTCATAATCCAGAAATAATAATCTTTTGCTTGCCGTCGAATACTCCTTCAAAATACTTTGCAGTCGATTTTCAGTTAGCCTTCTCGAAACGTTAATTGCTTCAAGATCCTTTTGGGCCAACAGTGAACTCATGAAACTATTCGCCCATTTTTCTACATTGTAGCGTTCCAAACGCATCTGAAGCGAGGCATTGCGAGTTTGTTGTTCTTCTATGGGCATGGTAATCGCCTGATGCAAAGTATCTGCAACTTGTTCAAAATTGTTAGGGTTGATGAGTAGCGACTCGTTCATTTCATTGGCAGAGCCAGCCATTTCACTTAAGATCAATACACCGGTTTGATCGATCCTTGTAGCGATGTATTCCTTTGCGACCAGGTTCATACCATCTCTTAAGGGGGTTAACCAAGCAATGTCACTGGAAGTATATAAATCAATAAGGTTTTCAAAAGGCATAGAGCGATAGAAATACCAGATAGGTGTCCAGCTTACTGTTGAAAATTCTCCATTGATCCTTCCGACCAACTCATCAATCTCGCGCTTCAAAAGTTGATATTGTGGCACATTGGATCGGGATGGTACCGCTAGGATGATCAAACGTACTTTTTCCTTATACTGTGGATATTTATTAAGGAAGTACTCAAAGGCGTTGAGCCGCTTGGCAATGCCTTTGGAATAATCTAGACGGTCAATGGATAGAAAAAACTTATTGTCGGGATCTGACTTTTTATGTGTATTCAATCTACGTTGTAGTTCCGAAAGTTTTTCAGGACTCCGTTGCGCATGTTCCTCAGCAGCATCTTTGAACTTTTGATAGTCAATGCCCATGGGGAACGAATCGACTTTTATCACTCTGTTATCCAAGTATATATCATTGAAACTGACTTCCAAACCCAACAGACGTCGAACCGAACTCAAAAAGTGACGTTCATAATCGTATATATGGAATCCAATAAGGTCAGACCCTAAGAGACCTTCCAGCACTTCCTTACGCCAGGGCATGGTTCTGAAAATTTCGAAAGATGGGAACGGAATGTGTAAAAAGAATCCAATGGAAATATTGGGTCGTTTTTCACGTACCATTTGTGGTACCAACATCAATTGGTAATCATGTACCCAAATTGTATCATCATCCCCAGCCTTCTCTAATATAGCGTCAGCAAATTTTTGGTTAACCGATTTATAGGTATTCCAGCTGTCCAGTTCAAATTCAGAGTACTCCAAAAAATAATGAAACAGCGGCCAAATGGTACGATTACTAAACCCAAAATAAAATCCTCTTACTTCTTCTTGGGTCAAGGTAACCTTTGACGAGCCATGTTGGGCCAGCGCCTTATCTATATCAACTTCTAATTCTTTAGGGATTTCTTCATCGGTCAACCCACTCCAACCAATCCATAAACTATCACCTCCTGAGTGAACAGATTTCATTCCTGTTGCCAAACCTCCGACACTTGGCACCGCTGTGATGCTTCCGTTGCTAATTTGTAACTGAACAGGTAGTCTGTTTGAGATTATGATAGTTTTGCTCATATTTTATGTCTTTTTGATGTCTTTTAAATACATTGTTTTTAAATTTCGGCAAATTGCATCGTAAAAGCAATTGCTGAACCAATTGAATGAAGATTTTTATTGAATGGATAATTTAGACTACGGAATAATAGGAAATTGCAGAAGTGCGGCATTAATTTCTAAAACAGGAAATCTGGAATGGTGTTGCTTGCCAGAATTTGATTCTTCTTCTGTATTTGCCAAATTATTGGATGAAAAGATTGGAGGTAGCTTCGATATCATCGTTGATGAAAGCTACACCATAAAACAACGTTACAAAAAGCATACGGCAGTTTTGATCACTCACTTTTCCGATGGGGAAAATGTCTTTGAAGTTCGCGATTTCATGCCCAGATACCGAAAAGAGGGGGGGTATCACTCTCCACCAGAGGTAGTACGTTTTTTTAAACACATTTCTGGTAAGCCTAAATTCAAGGTAAATTATAATCCTCGTTTAGAATATGCCAAGGGTAAGACAAACACCTATGTTAAAAAGAACTTTGTAGTCAGTCTTACCAAAGGCGAAAAATTCGACACATTTTTTCTATATACTTCTTTTAATAAAAATGCGATTGTAGAAGGTCGTGAAATTGAACTAACGGATGATGGCTATTTTTTGTTGGGCTACAACGAAAAAATCTTCAAACCTAGTGTTCGAAGGGTATATACCGAGTTAGAACGGACAAAAGTATACTGGCTAAACTGGAGCAGCAAAACACCAAGGTATAAGAAATACAATTCTCAAATTAGCCGTAGTGCGATAACGTTAAAACTCCTGAGTTACGATAAAACAGGAGCGGTTCTAGCAGCTGCCACTACTTCATTGCCGGAAACTATTGGAGAAGTTCGTAATTGGGATTATCGATTCTGTTGGATCCGTGATGCTTCAATGGTCATAAAAGTTGTTGGGAAATTAGGGCATAAGAATGTTGCCCGAAGGTATTTGCAGTTTATTGTCGACTTAATTCCTGATAAGGATGAGAAGCTGCAAATTATGTACGGCATCAATCGCGAAAAAAAGTTGACTGAAACAACATTAGATCACCTTAGCGGTTATAAAGGGTCAAAGCCGGTTCGGGTCGGTAATGCGGCCTACAAGCAAAAGCAAAATGATATTTATGGCATTTTGATGGATGTGATTTATGAGCAACTTTCCCAATACTCTAACGATATTGATAATGGTGAGGAACTTTGGGGGATCACCAAGGGAATTGTCTGGATAGTCTCTAACCACTGGAAGGAAGCTGATAAAGGAATATGGGAGTTCAGGGCCGAAGACCGTCATTTTACCTTTTCAAAAGTACTATGCTGGGTTGCAATTGATCGAGCAATTAAGGTTGCGCGAATTCTTAGAAAAACAGGAAAGCTAGAGAAGTGGATGCAATTGGAGCAGGAAATTAGAAATGATATTCATGAGAATGCTTGGAATGCCGAAGTGAATGCCTTTACGCAATCGTACGGTTCTAAAGATTTGGATGCTTCTGTTTTGCTAATGGAGTCTTACGGATTTATACATGCCAAGATGCCAAAATTTGTGAGTACCGTCAAGGCGATAGAGAAGGAGCTGAGTAACGACGGATTATTGTATCGCTACAAAAATGAAGATGATTTTGGGTTACCCTCGTCCTCTTTTACGATTTGTACTTTTTGGTTTATCAATAGCCTCTTCAAAATAGGGGAAGAAGAAAAAGCTATGAAGCATTTTGATAAATTATTAAGTTATAGTAATCATTTAGGTTTGTTTAGTGAAGATATTGATTTTAAGACTAAAAGACTTCTTGGAAACTTTCCGCAAGCCTATTCGCATTTAGCCTTAATCGAGTGTGCGATAAACTTCTCGAACAAGGAAGCGGAAGAGCAAGTTCTGGATGCTATTAGAGAATAACTATTTGGCCTTTTTAAGTTATAGGGTGAAGGATTTTAGCTGCTATGGCTTTTGCTTTTTCAATTAGTTCTGTCAAATGTTCCTTGGTTGTAAACGGATTCATTATTGCAACCCGAAGAAATTGTTTGCCTCTCAACTTCGTCTGCACTATGTAAAATTCGCCATCTTCTAGAAGTTTTTGACGAATTTGAACGTTGATGATATTCAGCGAACCTTCATTTATAGTATCATTAAAATACCGAAAACAAACTATGTTGGTCATAGGGTTAACCGCCAGTTCTAGACTTTCGTCTTCCTTTATCATTTCCCCGAAAGTGTTTCCTAAATCATAAAGAGTAGTGACAAATTCATCAAATACCTCTTCTCCGTAGGTTTTCAATAGGGAAAACCAATGCAACGCCATCATGTTTTTAGTGCATTCGAAAGTTCGCTTTCCTGAGTTGTACCAATCGGCCTCTTTGGAATCTTCTAAGAGATAGTCTGCCTTTTGACTGAAGGTCGTATTAGAAGTTCTCCCATCTTTGTAGACCAAAGCAGTTGTTATGCCTGGCATCATCATCATTTTATGTCCATCGATTACAACGGAATCCGATTTGGAAATTCCTTTTAATGTATCCTTATATTTGGAAGTGAAAAGTGCACCACCACCATGTGCGGCATCCACGTGATACCATAGATTGTGTTTTTGCGCAAATGAACCGATAGCCTCCAAATCATCTAGAATTCCTGTTGCTGTGGAAGGCGCACTACCTACCATAGCGAATACTTCGATTCCATTTTGAATGGCCTTTTGGTAATGAACCTCTAATTCTGAGACATTCATTGAAAAATTAGGTTTCACGGGAATTTTGATAATGCCCTGTTCTCCCAAGCCCATTATTTTCGCCGCGCGTTCTATGCAATAGTGGGCCTCTTCACTGACCATTATACCTAAAGGTTTGCTATGCCCTTCATTCCAAATATCTTTGGAAACTTTCGCTTTTCTTGCGGAAAGCATTGCTGTTAGGTTTGCCAGTGTCCCACCTGAAGTTAGAAAACCGCTTGAATTTTTGCCGTATCCGATTTTATTGCAAAGTAATTCTGTTATGATACGCTCCATGGGATTTGTAACCATGCCCATTTCATAAACTGCTGTGCCATTGTTAAGAGCTGCGCTTAATAAGGAGGTCAGTAGGGTTATTGGAGCTGCAGGACTTATTTGATGACCAATATATTTAGGGTTATGTACATGAGTCGAACGCCGTAATACCTGTTCAAAAAGCTCTTCCGACTGGCCATTTTTTAGAAAACTCTTCCAATAATCCAAGGACTCAGTTGGTTCTTTCCAACGAATTACCTTCTCTGGATTTTCATCGAAGTCTTGAGCAATATGGGTTGACAATTTGTCAATCAGTGCAAGTCCGTTCTTTTTAAAATCTATAGGGGAATATACCTTTTGAAGAAGTTTGCTCATCGTAAGATAAAATTATACGCTTCCATGACATTAAACAAATAAAAAACCGCCCACTAAAAGTGGACGGCTTTCCTTCTGTCTCAGAATTTCCATCTGAATTAGTCAAAGGTGTACCCGTTATTGGCAGCTACCTGATCCGCAATTTGTGTGCGCAAGGCTACTACATTAGGGTTATTGGTATATTTTGTGAAACGTTTTAATCCCATCAACATCATACGTTGTTCGTCGCCTTCAGCGAAGGAAACTATCGCTTCTTTTCCTTTTTGAATTACTTTTTCTGTCGCATTGTACAAATACAATTTTGACATTGCAATTTGGGTCGCTTGGGCTTCTTCATCAAAACGCTTTGCATTTTTCTCGGTTCTTAGAATAGTACTTTCAGCCATGTAGACTTCAATAAGAATATCCGAGGCGGCTAGCATCAGTTGCTGATGCTTTTCAAGTTCAGGACCGTATTTCTGTACTGCACTTCCTGCTACCATTAAGAAGACTTTCTTTAGCCTTGAAACCAAATCTTTTTCCTCTGCAAAAAGTTCTGAAAAATCAGGGGCATCGAATGATGGAATTCCCATCAATTCTTCACCGACGGCCGTTGCAGGTCCTAGCAAATCGACATGGCCTTTCATAGCCTTTTTGACCAACATCCCTACGGCAAGCATTCTATTGATTTCGTTGGTACCTTCATAGATTCTAGCAATTCTAGCATCTCTCCAAGCCTTTTCCATTGGAGCTTCAGCGCTAAAGCCCATTCCTCCAAAGATTTGAACACCTTCATCCGCTGTTTCCTGAACATCTTCTGATACCGCTACTTTCAAGATCGAACACTCGATGGCATATTCTTCCACTCCTTTCAGTTCGGCCTCTTGATGCGAATTACCTTCTGCTTCACGAATGGCGATACGATCTTCAATATTTTTAGCGGCCCTATAACAGGCAGAATCGCCTGCATAGGCATTTGTAGCCATAGTTGCTATTTTGGCCTTGATAGCACCGAAGTTCATAATCGGTGTCTTAAACTGAATACGCTCGTTCGCATATTTTACTGCTTCATTAATCACTCTTCTTTGTGCTTCCAAACATGCAGCTGCTAGTTTAATCCGACCTATGTTCAAAGCATTCATTGCTATTTTGAATCCGTTTCCACGCTCTGAAAGCATATTCTCAAGAGGAACTTTGGTGTCGCTGAAAAATACCTGACGGGTAGAGGAAGAGTGAATACCTAATTTCTTTTCTTCATCTCCCAACGTAATTCCGTTTTCAGAATCGTTCTCAACAATGAATCCTGTTATGTTCTTATCATCTTCTATTCGAGCAAAAACGATGAACATATTACAGAAACCTGCATTTGAAATCCACATTTTTTGTCCAGAAATACTATAGTGTTTCCCATCGTCGGATAATACCGCTTTTGTTTTACCAGAATTTGCATCAGAACCAGCACCAGGTTCGGTTAAACAATATGCGCCAAACCATTCCCCGGAGGCCAATTTGGGCACGTATTTTTGTTTCTGTTCCTCCGAACCATACAAGGTAATTGGCATGGTGCCAATTCCCGTATGTGCTCCAAAGGCAGTGCTAAAGGATCCTGTGGCACCAGAAATATAGTCACAAACCAACATTGTAGAAACGAAGCCCATTCCCAATCCACCATATGCTTCTGGCACCGCAACACTTAATAATCCGAGCTCACCGGCTTTACGCATACATTCTTGAGTATAAGCATAGTCTTTATTCTCGAAACGTTCCCAATGCTCCCAAAGTTCTCTGTCGACAAATTCTTTGGTGCTATCGCGCATCATTTTTTGCTCTTCTGATAAGTCTTCTAACGTGAAGACATCGTCACATTTGGTTTCTTTTACCAAGAATTGACCACCACGTAAAATATCTTTGTTTGTTACTTCAGTACTCATATTTCTATATTTATTCCTAGTTCAAAAATTCGTAAATACCTGCTGCACCTTGCCCTGTGCCAACACACATGGTAACCATGCCGTATTTACCTTGCATATTTCGCTTGCGCATTTCATCAAATAGCTGGACCGAAAGTTTTGCTCCGGTACATCCTAATGGGTGTCCTAATGCAATCGCCCCACCATTTACGTTTACGATATCATTATTCAATCCTAGTTCACGTATGACTGCCAAGGATTGAGAGGCAAAAGCCTCATTCAACTCAATAAGTTCAATTTCTTCTTGTTTTAATCCGGCTTGTTTTAAGGCTTTTGGTACGGCTGCAACCGGGCCGATACCCATAATTCTTGGTGGCACCCCGGCCGCCGCATAATTGACTAGTCTGGCAATCGGTTCGAGGTTCAACTCCTTCACCATTTCTTCGCTCATAACCATTACAAAAGCCGCTCCGTCACTCATTTGAGAAGAATTACCGGCAGTAACACTTCCTCCGGCAGCAAAAACTGCACGGAGTTTATTGAGCACTTCTACGGAAGTACCTTTTCGTGGTCCTTCATCTTTGGTTACGGTATATTTTTTGGTTGCTTTCTTTCCACTGGCATCAATGTAAGTCTGCTCTACTTGAATCGGAACAATTTGATCTTGAAAGCGATCTTCACTCTGAGCTCGCAATGCTTTCATATGTGAATTATATGCAAATTCATCTTGATCTTCACGAGATACTTTGTACTCGTTTGCTACTGCTTCGGCTGTGTTGCCCATTCCCCAATAGTAGTCTTCATGCCCTTCATTGACCAAATCATAGTTTAATTCCGTTTTATAACCGGTCATAGGTACAGAGCTCATACTTTCAGCTCCTCCTGCAATTATACAATCAGCCATTCCTGCTTGTATTTTTGCGGTTGCGATTCCAATAGTCTCAATTCCGGAAGAGCAAAAACGGTTCACTGTAACTCCGGGAACGTCAACAATATCTAACCCCATGAGTGAAATCAGCCGTGCCATGTTCAATCCTTGTGACCCTTCGGGCATCGCATTACCGACGATGACGTCATCGATTCGTTTTTTATCGAAATTGGGCAGTTCTTTCATCATGTGTTCGATGGTCTCCGCGGCCAGTTCGTCAGTCCTTTTGAATCGAAAAACCCCTTTGGGTGCTTTCCCAACAGCTGTTCGATATCCTTTTACTATATATGCAGTTTTCATGTTTTTTAGTTTCTTAGGGGTTTACCAGTTTTTAGCATATGTTGGATTCTTTCCAAAGTTTTCTTCTCCGTACAAAGGGAAAGAAATGCTTCGCGCTCTATATCCAATAAATATTGCTCGCTGACCCTTGTAGGCTCGGATAAATCACCCCCTGCCATTACGTAGGCCAATTTGTTCGCGATTTTCTTGTCATGTTCGCTTATGTAATGACTTGCTTCCATAGCATCTGTTCCAACTAGGAACATGCCCAATGCCTGTTTTCCAAGTACCTTGATATCTTTTCTTTTAGGGGGTTGGGTATAACCTGCTTCGGCCATTAATTTGGCATGTGCTTTGGCAGTCGCAATTTGTCTATCCTTATTTACAACTACAATATCTTTTCCATGTTGCAGTATTCCTAAATCATAAGCTTCATAGGCCGAAGTGGAAACCTTTGCCATTCCTATGGTCAGGAAATATTCTTGTAATACATTCAACTCTACATCATTTTTCTTAAATGTGTCTTGTGCTCTGACAGCAAACTCTTTTGAGCCACCACCACCAGGGATCACACCTACACCAAATTCTACCAAACCGATGTAGGTTTCGGCTGCCGCAACAACTTTATCGGCGTGCAGTGAAATCTCACATCCACCGCCCAGCGTCATGCCATGTGGGGCAGCTACGGTGGGTATTGAAGAATAACGTAAGCGCATCACTGTATCTTGGAACATTTTTATGGCCATATTAAGCTCATCATATTCCTGTTCAACAGCTAACATGAAAATCATACCGATATTGGCGCCAACCGAAAAATTAGCCGCTTGATTACCGATAACCAGACCTTGAAAATCTTTTTCGGCCATGTCAATTGCCTTATTCAAACCAGCAATAACGTCACCTCCAATGGTGTTCATTTTGGATTGGAATTCTAAATTCAAAATTCCATCACCCAAATCTTCAATTACAACTCCAGCATTTTTAAATACTTCATTCGTCTTGCGAATATTATCTAAAATGATAAAGGCATCTTGACCAGGAATTTTCTCTGCCGATTTTTTTGGAATGTCATAAAAATAGGAAGCACCGTCTTTTACTGAATAGAACGATTTTTGACCTGAGGCCAACATTTCGTTTATCCATGGTGCTGCCTCTTGACCCTCTGATTTTATGAACTCGAGTCCTTTTTCGATTCCAATAGCATCCCAAATCTGGAATGGACCATGTTCCCAACCAAAGCCGGCTTTCATCGCATCATCAATTTTATAAAGCTCATCGGTAATCTCCGGAATTCGATGAGATACGTACGCAAATAAATGCCCGAAGCTTTTTCGATAGAATTCACCCGCCTTGTCTTTTCCATCCACCAAAACCGAAAAACGGTCAATTACGCTATCAATTGTTTTGGTTAATTCCAGAGTTGCGAACTTGGCTCTCTTTTTAGGGCGATAATCCATCGTATCTAAATCCAAGGTCAAAATCTCACTCTTACCCTTGTCCCCTTTTACTTTTTTATAGAACCCTTGTCCTGTTTTACTTCCCAACCATTTGTTGTCCATCATGGTTGATATGAAATCAGGAAGGGCAAAAAGAGCGTGACGCTCGTCTTCTTTACAATTTTCTGCAATACCATTAGCCACATGCACCAAGGTATCTAAACCAACAACATCAACAGTTCTAAAGGTTGCGGATTTAGGACGACCGATAACGGGACCGGACAACTTATCGACCTCCTCAACGGTCATATCCATTTCCTTGACCATATGGAAAAGACTTTGAATGCTGAATATACCTATGCGGTTTCCGATGAAGGCTGGTGTATCCTTAGCAACTACTGAAGTCTTTCCTAAGAATTTTTCACCATATCCATTTAGAAAATCCAATACTTCTTGCGAAGTTTCTGGTCCTGGGATAATTTCAAAGAGTTTCAGATAACGCGCAGGATTAAAAAAGTGGGTTCCACAGAAATGTTTCTTGAAATCATCACTACGTCCTTCACTCATAAACTTTATGGGAATACCAGAAGTATTTGAGGTAATCAGTGTTCCCGGAGTTCGGTGTTTTTCGATATTTTCGAAAACACTTTTTTTGATATCCAATCGTTCAACCACAACTTCTATAATCCAATCTACCTTGGAAACTTTGGAAATGTCATCTTCAAGATTTCCGGTGGTAATTCGATCTGCGAACTTTTGATGATAAATAGGGGAGGGTTTTGACTTCAGAGCGGTCGTCAGAGAATTATTTACGAGTCTATTTCTAACGATTTTATCATCTAAGGTCAAACCTTTTGCCTTTTCCTTGTCATTTAGTTCTCTGGGTACGATATCAAGTAAAAGCACCTCGACTCCTATATTGGCAAAATGGCAAGCTATTCCACTACCCATAATACCTGAGCCTATAACCGCTACTTTCTTAATGTGTTTGTTCATTGAATTATTCAGGGTTAATTAGTTGTATTCTTTGTGTATATTTCTTTGTCGGCAATCAATTTGTTGATTGTTTCGGTTACTTCAAAAAATGTATTCAATTTTTCATCTGACACCTTTTCTTTGACCACTTCATTGAATCGTAAAACCACATTTTTTGAATCCCCCCTTTTCTCCAGTCCAAAATCAGTCAGATGTATCAAGACCCCTCGTCCATCATTTGGGTTCGGTTTGCGTTCTATCAATCCTTTCTCTTCCATGCTTTTCAATATGCGCGAAAGACTTGTGGCTTCCATACCCATTTTTGGACCTAATGCCGTAGAAGGCGTACCTGTCTTTGGATCAATACTCAAAAGCGTGAAACCAACGGCCATAGTGGTTCCAAAGTTTTTTGCCTCTTCATTATACATTCTGGCAACGGCCTGCCATGTGGCACGGAGTGCGTAATCTATAGTAATGTCCTTCATAAATTGGGTTGTGGGTTACCAAAGATAGATAAATTTATTATGCACGCATAATAAATTTAAAAAAAGGTGAAATAAAGTTTATTCGGCTAAGAGCTAGAATGGGTATGTAAAAAATCACCAATCATCTTGGCACTAGCTATGATTATTGATTTTGTCTTCGTTTTGTTTCTGTACTGAGCGCTGAAGAATAAGATAATGGGATAAAAATCATAGGCATTAAAATCACAGGTATGAGGGCAGTGAAGGTTGCACTTTCATTTTCATCTGAAATTTGCTTAAGCGAAAGAATAACCATGGCTATCATTCCCATAAGAAAACCAAGGGCAATTACCAGGCAAAATCTATTATGCTTTTTTAATTGCTTGTCAGTTAGTTTTGAAACATATTGTCTATACACCGGTAGAATATTTAATGACCATAAATGTCATTGTATAGATCCATGTACTTCTCCTTAATAATCTTTCGTCGCAATTTCATTGTGGGAGTGAGATGTCCCTCGTCGATGCTCCAAGTATCTGGAGTTAATCGAAATTGTTTGACTTTCTCCCATTTGGCAAAGGACTCATTGGCAAGGTCTACTTCTTCTTGATATTGTGCGATTACCTGTTCATTCAGTATGATATCTGAATTTTCACTTATGGTAATATTGTTCTCTTTCGCCCATTTGAAAAGGTATTCAAAATCAGGTTGAATCAAAGCTGCCGGCATTTTTTCACCTTCGCCAACTACCATTAATTGTTCAATGAACAGGGATTGTTTGAAGCGGTTTTCCAAAAGTTGGGGTGCTACGTATTTACCACCCGAAGTCTTGAACATTTCTTTTTTACGGTCGGTTATTTTTAGGAAGCCGTCTGCATCGATTTCTCCAATATCGCCTGTATGGAAGTATCCATTCTTTAAAACTTCAGCAGTCTTTTCGGCATCTTTGTAATATCCCATCATTACCTGAGGGCCTTTCGCACATATTTCGCCATCATCGGCAATTTTTATCTCGGTATTTTCCAATAGTTTTCCAACGGTCCCTATTCTGAATCCACCGTTTCGCATATCATTAACAGAAAGTACGGGAGAAGTTTCGGTTAAGCCATAGCCTTCCATGACCCCGAACTCAGCTGCATTAAAGATACGTGCAAGACGGGGTTGTAATGCGGCACTGCCAGAAGAGATTAGTTTGAGGTTGCCGCCGAGACCTTCTTTCCATTTACTGAAAATCAATTTTCTGGCCAGTCCTAATTTAGTTTCATACCACCAACCATTCTGACCATATGGCTCGAATTCCAAACCCAAATCAACAGCCCAAAAGAAGAGTTTCTTTTTTATGCCTGTGAGTGCATGACCTTTGGCTATAATTTTATCGTATACTTTTTCCAAAAGACGAGGTACGGCTGTCATGACGTGTGGTTTGGCATCTTTAATATATTCGCTTATTTGGTCAATAGGTGCGTAATGAACGGTTACGCCCGCATATTGATATAGATATATCATCATACGCTCGTAGATATGACAAACAGGAAGAAAACTTAGGCATTTGGCATTTCCGTAGTCAATGTCGAGTCTTTTCGAACTTTCAATGGCATTGCTAACCACATTGCTGTGAGAGAGCATAACCCCTTTTGGCCGACCGGTTGTACCGGAGGTATAAATAAGAGTTGCCAAATCTTCGGGCTTTACCGCTGCTTTTCTATCCTCGACTTCTTCTTGGTTGGAAATATCGGCACCCAATTCTAAAATTTCACTCCAGTTTTTACAATCGCCCAAGCTGTCGAACGAGTATACTTCCTTTAGACTTGGCACTTGATCTTGAACTGCTTTGACTTTTGCCAGAACCTCAGAACAGGAAATAAAACAATATTTCGCCTCTGAATGATTCAAGACATAAGCATAGTCTTCTTCCGAGATTGTTGGATAAATGGGTACATTTTGCGCTCCTAATTGTAAAATACCTATATCCATGACATTCCATTCAGAACGGTTATTCATTGATATCAAAGCTATTTTATCACCTTGTTGTACGCCCATTCGAAGTAAGGCCCTACTTATGGCATTAGCTTTGTCAACATATTCTTGAGTGGACATAGATGCCCATTCTCCATCTGTTTTATCAAAAAAACAGTTGGGTAAATTATATTTTTCCAAAGCATAATAGGGAAAATCGAAAAGACGGGTAATGTTTTGCATACTTAGTTTCTGGTGTGTAACTGCAAAATAGTTAAAGTAAGTGGAATTTTAAAATGACATTACTAAATAACATTGCTCAAATAAATCAATAATTCAATAATCACATACGCCTGATTTTTGGCTGACATCTGGATACCGATGTTGTATTGGAAAATTATATTTTATTATCAAATAGGGTTTTATTTGAAATGCCCATGACTTTTAGGTCGTCAAACATGCTCCTCGTGCTAACCTCAGGTTTGGATCATTTTACCACATCATTTTTGATTTTTACATCGTTTTTTCGATGAAATGCACAAAAACGGGCATCTGATACACGATTCCTAATCGTATATACTGTCCCAAATTTAAATTAACCCTACTTATGCACAAGATCAAAATCCCCCTTTTGGTATGGTTTTTACTGTACTCATTTAACACTTTTTCCCAAACCACTATTACCGGCGAACTACAGAAATGGCATAAAATTGCTATAACCTTTAATGGTCCGAACTCTTCGGAGAATAGTTCGATTAACCCATTTTTAGATTATCGACTTAACGTTACCTTTTCGAGTCCTACAGGTAAAACATTCTTAGTACCCGGATTTTATGCGGCTGATGGCAATGCCGCTGAAACAAGTGCAAACTCAGGTAATAAGTGGCGCGTTCGTTTTACTCCCAATGAAGTTGGACGGTGGTCGTACTCCGCTTCCTTCAGAAGAGGAGCGAATGTTGCCATAAATACGGGTGTAAATGCAGGTAACGCTACTTCCTTTAATGGGGCTTCAGGAAATTTCAATATATCTGCTAGTACCAAAAGCTTGCCTGATAATAGGGCAAGAGGTAGGTTGAATTATATTGGTGAGCGGTATTTGAAGTTTGAAGAAACTGGCAAATATTTTCTCAAGGCTGGTTCCGATTCACCTGAGAACCTTTTAGCATACAACGATTTTGATAATACAGTAGCCAAAAAAACTTGGGGACCACATGCTCAGGACTGGAGAAATGGAGACCCTAAATGGAAAGGAAATAATGGAAAAGAACTAGTAGGCGCGATTAATTATCTCTCGCAGAAAGGAATGAATGCCTTTTCATTTTTAACAATGAGCGTTATCGGAGATGGCAAAGATGTTTGGCCCTGGGCAGCCCAAAATAATAACAATTTGGATGGAAATTCAGGTTCTGATGCCGAAAATAGATTACGATACGACGTTTCTAAACTTGCACAATGGGAAATTCTTTTTAGCCATGCTGATACCAAGGGCATGTATCTTCATTTTAAAACGCAGGAAACTGAAAACGATCAGTTGCTAGATGGCGGAAATCTAGGCACACAGCGAAAATTATATTACAGAGAGTTAATAGCGAGATTTGGACACCATTTGGCACTAAACTGGAACTTGGGAGAAGAAAATGATATTTATGACGAGTTAAATGATTCGCAAAATACTAGGGTGAAAGCATATGCGAATTTCTTCGAAAACCTTGATCCATATAACCATCATATTGTAATTCACTCATACCCAGAGTCAAGTGCCCAGAATAAGCTATATCAACCTCTTTTGGGTAATGGTAACAAACTAACAGGTGCCTCTGTCCAAACCCATGTCAATAACGTGCATAATGACATTAAGAAATGGGTAGATGCCTCCAAAAATGCAGGAAAAAAATGGGTGGTCGCAAATGATGAGCAAGGTGGTGCAAGGAGCGGGGTGACGGCTGATTCAAAATACAATGGCAGTAAGGGTAGTGAGTCAGACAACAGAAAGGACACTAGAAACAAAGTCCTTTGGGGGACTTTAATGGCCGGCGGAGCGGGAGTAGAATATTATTTTGGATATGATACAGGAGAGACGGATTTATCAGCTCAAGATTTTAGGAGTAGGGATTTAAAATGGAATGATGCAAAAATTGCACTCGACTTTTTCAATAAAAACCTGCCTTTTTGGGAAATGGAATCGCACGACGAAATTACCTCTAATTCCAGTGATTATTGTTTGGCAAAATTGGATAAAATCTATGCCATTTATTTACCCAATGGGGGAAGTACTAGTTTAAACCTTTTGAATGCCAATGGAAGTTTTACTATAAAGTGGTACAATCCCGTTACGGGGGGCAGCCTTGTTAATGGATCCGTTGCCCAAATAAACGGTGGTGGTAATCGGAATATTGGTAGTCCACC
>CAZTLZ010000043.1:0-20881 GCA_964614665.1 uncultured Maribacter sp. | reverse complement strand
AACTTTAAATTGCTGCCCTGCCATCTCTACAATTGCGTACATAGCGTGTATATGATTTAAATTTGATGCTCAAATTTTCTTTAAGCGGATGCAAATATACGCGTAAATGGGTAATCTACAAGGGTTTTGCCAAGAATTTAGACGGTTTTTTTCTTAGGGTTGTTCGAGGTCTTAAAAAGTTGCATAAAAGAAAGGGTTAGCACCAAGGTAGTAGCCAAACCCATTATGGCAACCGTTAAGAATACAATACCTTCGAAATTAGCATAATCTTTGGCGTAAGCGGAAGAAAGTTCATTTAAAAAGTTAGTATTCAGTTCTGTGGAATAGAGTGCAAAAAATATGGTAAAAATTAGTGTAGCCACACCTCCCGCAACCATCCCTACTATAAAACCCTTGCCATAACCATAGCTATCTGAATTTCTAGCGCGGTAATATTTTATCGCCTCATAAATTCCGAACCCCGTAATCACCCCATTAAATAAACTATAAAACACATTCGTATGTAGCCCCAATAAAGATAAGACCAAAAAATAGGCGATTAGGCATCCACTGATGGCGATACCAAATCTAATAGGTAGGGCGTAACTCTTCATATCAAAGTACTCTTGAATTTGCCCTTTAAATTAATGAATATAAACTAGTTATTCTAAGAAAAGCTGTTAAAGCAATGTTAGAGTTTCCTACGTTTGAGATGAAAAAATTATATTCGTCGTAACATTTTGGAAAGTTCCGATACTAATACCATATCATAAGAATCTAAACACTATTTATAATGAAACAACGATTACTCTTGGCCCTGTTCCTTACCAGTACCATAGCCATAAATGCACAAGAAGTAGCATATGAGGAGTACGATTTGGACAACGGTTTGCACGTTATTTTACATCAAGACAATGCTGCCCCTATTGTAACGACCTCTGTAATGTACCATGTTGGGGCAAAAGATGAAGACCCTGAAAGAACGGGTTTCGCTCACTTTTTCGAACACCTTCTGTTTGAGGGCACGAAGAATATCGAGAAAGGAAAATGGTTCGAAATCGTTTCTTCCAACGGAGGTCAAAATAATGCAAATACTACCGACGACCGAACCTACTACTATGAGGTCTTCCCATCTAACAACTTACAACTCGGATTATGGTTAGAGTCTGAACGTATGTTGCATCCTATTATTAATCAAGATGGAGTTGATACTCAAAACGAGGTTGTCAAGGAGGAAAAAAGATTACGAGTTGACAATCAACCTTATGGCAGATTCTTAGAGAATATCAAATTACAGCTCTTCGATAAACATCCTTATAAAGGAACCACCATAGGAAAAATGGAACATCTCGATGCTGCAACTTTAGATGAGTTCTTGGCTTTCAACAAAAAGTTCTATGTGCCGAATAATGCTGTGCTAGTTGTTGCTGGTGATTTTGACACCCCTAGCGCTAAGAAAATGATAGTCGATTATTTCGCTGGCATTCCAAAAGGGGCGGATATCGTTCGCAGCTTCCCAAAAGAAGATCCAATCGCGATACAGATCAATGCAAAAGCCTATGACCCCAACATTCAAATACCTGCTTCTATGGTAGCCTATAGAACGCCGGGGTTCAAAAATCGCGAAGCCTATGTTTTGGATATGGTATCAACCTATCTCAGTGATGGCAGAAGTTCAAAACTTTATAAGAAAATGGTGGATGATCAAAAACAGGCATTACAAGTAGGTGCCTTTAATATCTCTCAAGAAGACTATGGCATGTATGTGGTCTTCGCGTTACCTGTTGGCGAAACTGGTTTAGACATCTTGACTATCGAGATGGAAGAAGAAATCGCCAAAGTAAGAACGGAGTTGATTTCTGAAAACGACTATCAGAAACTTCAGAATAAATTCGAAAACCAATTTGTAAACTCAAATTCAGGAGTAGAGGGTATTGCTAATTCTCTTGCCAGATACTATATGTTATATGGGGATACAGCCCTCATCAACAAAGAAATAGAAATCTACCGCTCGATTACCCGTGAAGAAATCAAAGAAGTGGCCGAAAAATATTTGAAACCAAACCAACGAGTATTATTGGAATATTTACCTGAAGAACAAGCAGCAAACTGATTTATAAAAAAAGATTCGTTTGAGCCTTTCTACTATGAGATAGGCTCTGAGAACAAATACAAATACTTTTACCCATGAAAAAATTATACATAACCTTGGTCTTTGCATTGTTGGCGGTTAACCTCAGCGCACAGGTTGACAGAACGCAAATGCCAAAACCAGGGCCGGCTCCAGAGATAAAGCTAGACGACCCGCAGCGGTTTGAACTCAAGAACGGACTCAAAATAATGGTAGTTGAAAACCATAAATTACCACGAGTATCCATACAATTAAAGATTGACAATCCACCGGTTGCAGAAGGCGATAAGGCAGGTGTTTCATCTTTAACGGCAAGTCTTCTTGGCAAAGGGTCCAAATCGATATCCATGGATGACTTCAATGAGGAAGTGGATTTCTTAGGCGCACGAATTAATTTTGGTTCGCAAAGTGCTTTCGCTAGTTCATTATCAAAGTACTTTCCTCGAATTTTGGAATTAATGGCGGA
This sequence comes from uncultured Maribacter sp., assembly GCA_964614665.1. Lineage (GTDB taxonomy): Bacteria > Bacteroidota > Bacteroidia > Flavobacteriales > Flavobacteriaceae > Maribacter_C. The sequence continues at coordinate 18,305 of CAZTLZ010000043.1, read as the reverse complement.
TGCCGCAATCAACCCCAATTTTACCGAAGAAGAGTTCTTAAAAGAAAAGGACATTTTGCTTACCTCCCTCAAATCTCAAGAGAAAGATGTAAAAGCGATATCGCGAAGGGTCCAAACTGCCCTAGCCTATGGGACAGATCATCCATATGGCGAGTTTGTTACTGAACAGACGGTGAATAATGTAACACTTGCAGATGTAAAAAAATTCTATCAGCAATATTTTGTTCCTGCAAATGCATATCTGGTAGTTATTGGTGATGTGAATCTAGAGGAGACCAAAAAGTTGGTTGAAGAACATTTCATACAATGGACAAAGGCCGTACCTCCTTCATTCACATTTTCAAAACCTTCGGATGTACAGTACACTCAAATCAGTTTTATAGATGCCCCCAATGCCGTTCAGTCAGAGATTACGGTCCAAAACTTAGTGAACTTAAAGAAAAACGAACCAGACTACCTTTCGGCATTAATGGCCAATGAAATTCTTGGCGGTGGTGGCGAAGGGCGACTTTTTCTCAACCTTAGAGAAGACAAGGGGTACACTTATGGTTCTTATTCAAGATTGGGAAATGACAAATACGCTCCTTCCCGTTTCAAGGCCGCTGCAAGTGTTAGAAATATGGTTACCGATAGTTCTGTTGTTGAACTATTGAAAGAAATCGACAAAATTCGTACAAGTCCGGTTACCGCGGAAGAATTGAAAAACACCAAGGCTAAATATGTCGGTCGATTTGTTATGGCTCTTGAAAACCCTAGCACTATTGCCAACTATGCGCTGAATATTGAAACAGAAGGCCTTCCCAAAGATTTTTATAAAACCTATCTTGAAAAAATCAATGCCATTACCATTACTGACGTTCAGCAAGCTGCACAAAAATATATCAGCACCGAAAATGCCAGAGTGGTAGTAACAGGAAAAGGTAGTGAGGTTCTGGAAAATCTCGAAAAGGTTTCTTTTAAGGGTAAAACGATTCCGGTGAAGTATTTTGACAAATATGCCACCCCACAAGAAAAACCCAATTATGAGGCAGCTATACCAGAGGGTATGATGGTCAACGATGTACTAAATAAATACATTGCAGCTATTGGAGGTGCGGATAAATTGAACGGGGTAGAATCTTATTCCCTAATGGCAGAGGCAGAAATGCAGGGGATGAAATTGAACCTTGAAATGAAAAAAACTGCAAAGAACCAATTCATGCAAGATGTGAAGGTCATGGGCAACTCGATGAGCAAACAGGTCATTAATGATGGTGGTGGCTATATGGTTATGCAAGGGCAACGCAAAGACATGGATGAAGAAGAACTAAAAAAAGTAAGGGAAGAATCAGCACCGTTTCCAGAACTGAACTACCTAAATGGTGGAGTTACTCTAGAAGGAGTTGAAACAATAAATGGCAAGAAGGCCTTTAAAGTTAAAGTATCAGATGAAAAAACCTCCTTCTATGATATGGAAAGTGGATTAAAAGTGCAAGACGTAACCAATACCGAAATGCAAGGTCAGCAAATGACAAGCACTATTACTTATGACAACTATCAAGAGGTATCCGGAATTCTTTTTCCATTCTCTATCGGCCAATCAATGGGGCCTCAAAGTTTTGAGTTCATTGTGAAGGAACTTAAGGTGAATGAAGGTGTTACAGATGCCGATTTTGACTAAACACTTCAAACAATTTGATAAAAAAACCTGCCGAAAAGCAGGTTTTTTTTATTCTTGTTCAACTCCTATCCTATTTTTCGTATCTCGGCCTCTCCTATAACAATACCCTTGTCTACAGCCGCTTCACCTTTATAGTTGATTGTGGTTTCCCCGTAGCATGTAATTTTCAATCGATCTGCAACATTGACCCTGAAATTACTTTCACCATAAGCCGTTATCTTGGTAGACTTATTATCCATTTCAGAAGTATTCACCTCGCTTTCGCCATAAGCTCGATACACTTGACGATCAACCGAACCTGATTCGATTTCCAAATAACTTTCGCCGTAGATAGATACTGTCAATTCCTCTGTGGTCAATGAATTAAAATATACTTTGGACTCACCATAAATCGTCAACTTCAATCTATCTTGACTCATTGGACTAAGTGCTTTGACTATTTCTTCTCCTCGAATAGACAAGGCTTTCAACGTTTTGTAGGTTATAGTGGCTCTCATCATAGTACCATTATAAATGGAGCGTTTTCCCTTCCAGTTGTCATTTTCATGCTTTTCGGATTTAGTCACAGTTTTAGCTCCGTCCAAATAAATACGAAGTGTGTTTCCTTCAACTTTCACATTTATTTTATCTGAGGAAACCTTGGCATTTTCGATTTTCACTGATTCTTCAGAACCTTCCACAAGATTCACTTCAATATGCGGACTAACAATGACCTTTTCAAAACTCTTTACTGGATAAATCTTTTCCTGTGCTTCAACACTGAATGCTGTAACAAGAAACAATAGTACGATTGGAAAGATTGATTTTTTCATGACTTAATAGTTTAAATGTCACTCCCCCAATAGCGGGAATGACATATTATTTTTTTGATTAATTACCTCTTTAAAGACAAGTCACGTTTCCATTTGTTACAGTTTTCCGATTCTTTTCGTTCTATGGTGAAATTATCGCTTCTTTTTATTCACAAGCCAAACTCCAAATAGGATAATCATACCACCCAACAACTGAAAAGCGTTGATTCTCTCACCATCCCAAAAACCCCATAAAACGGCCACTAACGGAATAGTATATGTAACCGAGGCAGCAAATACGGGACTCGAAAGATGAATCAATTTGTTGAATAAAATATTTGCCAATGCAGTTCCTAGAATTGCCAGTACCAAAAGGTACCATAATGCAGAATGCATTTGGGCATTGCCCTGAAATTCATCAAAAAAACCTGAATACATCACTAAAAATATAGCCGGCACAAAAGCAACACCAAAACTTGCTGTAGTGACCGTCAACGAACTAAGATGTGACAAGTGCCTCTTAATGATATTGATATTGAAAGCATAACCCAAAGCGGAAAGTATAATGAATATGGCGTACAAGTAGTTTTGGTCGGGTGTAAACTCCATTCCTGCCAAAATCAAGGCCAACGTTCCAAAGAGACCTATGAAAACCCCTAAAACTTGCCTTTTTGTAATGACGGCCCCAAAAAGCGCAATACCAACCAATGTGGTCAACAAAGGAACCGCAGAGTTGAAAATTGAAGTAATTCCGCTATCCAATTCGGTTTGTGCCAATGCAAAGAGAAAGGGAGGAAAAAATGAACTTGTAAATCCTGCAATTATCAACCACTTCCAATCACGATAGCTAATATTAGACATACTTCGGAAACCGAATAAAAACAAGGTCATTGAAGCAAAAACGATTCTCAAACCACCTAATTGTAATGCGGTAAAACCGAAAAGTGCTTTTTTAATAAGTATAAAGGAAGAACCCCAAATCAATGAAAGTAAGATCAGGTAGAGCCACTTGTTATTTTGCATTCAATCTTTGGCTTTTTGCAAAGGTGGTATTTTTTAAGCTATTTCAAGCTAAATTTTATTCGCAGAAACTATCTTTGCAAAATACCATTATCATTTTCGGATAAGATCAGAAATTTTCTTTACACGTCCATTAAGGCCAATACTGTGATTTGTCCGTATATAATTCGAACCCCAAAAAGAGAATAAATATGAACCTTAAGAAAACATTGGCACTACTTTTTTTAGCCATAGGAGCAATGGTAACTTCATGTAAACAAGAAAAAAAAACAGAAACTAAACCAGCTGATAGTTCGCAAATGAAAGAAGTCATGGCAATTCATGACGAAGTGATGCCAAAAATGGGGGAAGTAGGAAAACTTGTTAGTCAATTAAAACCTTTGATAGACACCACAGCACAAGGCAGAAAATATGAAAGTGCCATGAAAGAACTGCAAGCCTCCAATGAATCTATGATGAAATGGATGCAGGATTTTGGAGACCAATTCGATAGCGATGAAATCATGAATGGCAAAGAACTCACGGAACAAAAGAAATTATTGCTTAACGTTGAGGAAGAAAATATCAAGGCCGTTAAAAAACAGATTGAAACTGGAATAGCCAATGCTGAGGCTTTATTAAAAGAATAAGCAGCTGCTCCATCATTTTAATATCCAAAAAATCCTTTTAATCATCACGGGAGAAATCATGAGAAAGAATCTAATTTGTTTTCTAAGTATAGTATTGTTCTGTTGCGCACAATTGACCGCACAGGAGCCAAACAATGTTGGCCAAACTGAGGTAACGCAATCTGCGGTTATTTCCATCGAAGGAATGGCCTGTCAAGAAGGATGTGCGGATGCCATTAACGCCAATTTAGAGAAAATTTCCGGTGTTATCTCTTCAGAGGTGAGCTTTGCAACTGGGCAAGCAAACATCAATTTCAACAGAAATGAGATTTCCATTGATAGTTTAAAATCCGTCATTACCAATACAAAGGTCAAGGACTACGTCTATTCTATAAAAGATGTAATATTGGAGGATAATTAAAGTTTATGTGGTTCAAAAAGGAAGCTTTGCCAAATCTACATTGCCTCCTGAAACAATGATTCCGACTTTTTGATTTTCGAAATTTTTTCTATCTCTAATTAGGGCTGCCAAGGCCACTGCACTCGAAGGTTCAACTATAATTTTCATACGCTCCCAAATCAGGTGCATTGCAGAGATAATCTCCTCTTCAGTAACTCGAATAATAGCGGAAACATATTCTTTTATAATTGGGAAGTTGTTATCTCCTAAAGTAGTTTTGAGACCATCGGCAATAGTGTTCGTGCTCTCATTACTTTCTATTTTACCACTTTGTAAGGAACGATATGCATCATCGGCTTCAAAAGGCTCACCCCCATAAACCTGGCAATCATTTCCGAAATAATGAGCCGCCAAAGAAGTGCCCGCAATCAATCCACCACCACCAACTGGGCAAAAAATTGAATTCAAATCAGGATGGTCTTCTAAAAGTTCCATTGCGGAGGTGCCTTGACCAATGATTACATCAATATCATTTGAGGGATGCAAAAGTGTTGCTCCAGTTTCTTGTGCAATTCTATTTGCATTTTCTTCTCGAGCTTCTAAAGTGGGCTCACATTCGTAAATAATTCCCTGGTATTCTTTGACTCCTATTTTCTTTACTCCAGGAGCGGAAGTAGGCATTACAATATGAGCCGTAACGCCCAAACTTTGTGCTCCTAACGAAACTGCTTGGGCAAAATTTCCTGAAGAATGAGTAACAACACCCCTTCTACGTTCTTCATCTGTCAATTGTAAAATGGCATTCGTAGCTCCCCGCATTTTATAAGCTCCACCTCGCTGAAAGTTTTCACATTTGAAAAACACCTCAGCACCGACAATCTCATTTATCAACCTTGAAGATAATACAGGAGTTCTATGAATAAACGGCTTTATTCTTTGGTGGCAGTCTAGTAGTTCTTGTTTTTCCATAGGGCGGATAACTACTGCAAGATAATTTTTTTTATTGCACTTCTGCCCTACTACTTTTTAAAACAGCTAGATTACTTACCATGGATTTTGAGCCTGATATAATCAGATAATTCATTTGAATTGTGTCCATTTGCCTTTGCTCTCTTGATATAGTTAGCTGTCAGCCCATGAATTTTGGCCTTTTTAAAGGCAGAAGCATCTGGGTCGTTGATTCCTGTATCACGAATCGACTTAATATATTTCGGGCTTATATCATGTACAGCAAAGTTCTTCAACATTCCTGGGTCCAGGTTTGCAAACCCAGCTTCCGATAGGCTCCGAATATAACCAGGACTAATGTCGTGAACCGCAAAGTTCTTAATCGTATTAGGGTCCAAGTCATGATATCCTAAAGCAGAAAGTTCATTTATGTAATCAACACCTACGTCATGAACGGCAAACTTTTTAATCATACCGGCATCAATATCACCGTAACCGGCTTTTTCCAAAGCCTTTATATAGTCAATAGAAATATCGTGAATGGCAAATTTTAAAAGCATATTGAGCTCTAAACCTTTATAGTTTGTGCCCTCTAACGAATCAATATATTCTAAATCGACATCGTGAATTCCAAGCTTACCAAGTTGTTTCAAAGTTGGCCGATATCCATGTCTTTTTAATCCAAGAACATATTCTTTAGAGACATCTCCTAAAAACAACTTGAAATAGTTATGACGGTCATCACCATTCGTGCTGATTCCTTCCTTAGTAAGAAAAGTTTCGAATTCTTGATTTTTTACGAAGGTAAAGTCTCCGCTTGCCTTATCAGTTGGAAATGTTCCTTGAAACTTGATGGTACCCGAAGGTTTCTTTAATTGAAATCCTTCCGTACTGTTTACGGTAAACTCCTCCATCGGAATACAGAGACCAATCATAAATGAAGGATTTGTTCGGTTATTGGAATCCATTAATTGAATACAAACCGATTCCTTTTCAATCGTAGCAAACCAAATGCCTTTGTCAATTTCGGATTTATGATTAAAAGTGGAAAATGACACGCCATGTTCCTCTTTTTCTTGGCCAAAAGATACCTGAAGGACGAGTAAAAAGAAAAAGGAAACACGGATTAAATGGTTGATTTTTGTTTTCATAATAGTCATTTTTTAGATTGATGTTAAGCTATTATGTTAAACTCCACTTTTTGTAAATGGTTACAGAACGTAATTGAAAATCTTTAGTTTGGGTAATCCACATAAGTAAAAGACTTATGAATAATTTTCCAATTTCCTTGATATTTTAGAAGTAAGAGATAGTCTGTGTAGATTCTTTTTGGGCCTGGCATGACTATCTCAATCTTCGCAGAAGCAGCATTATTTTCATAATCAATGGAGACAATCCTACCGATTCGATTACTCTTTTTCCCTTCTCTAATGTTTCCTATATAATCTTGTCCATACCAAACGTCAACACTATCATTCTTAATGCTATATAGATTAAGTTCAGGGTGAAACGCCCTTTTTACTCTTTCGGGTTCTCCATTAGCTGTTCCATCAATATAATCCATAAGGGTGCTGGTAATGGCTTCAAGGTCTGTTTGTGCATTCATTGTTTGGGCTCCAAAAAATAAAAATGCCAGTAATACGGTTTTGCTCAATCTCATAATTTTTAGTTTTCAAATTTTAATTGCTTTTCGCCAAAGCCATCATTTGGTTTTCGCCATATTTTCGCACGAATTCCTTATTCTAGATACAGGCGCAATACTAGATTAAATCAAAATGAAAATACTTATTACTTATAAATCTGGAGTACGGATTTATAAATCAAGAAACGATTTAAGGAATTTTTAGGAAATGCTTTCCTTGTATTTGGCCGGAGTAGTGTTGGTTATTTTTTTGAAAGCCGAATAGAAGGTTGATTTTGAATTGAAGCCGCAATCATAGCCAACAGCCTCCAATTTGATTTGGGTATTAGATACAATCAGATCTTTTGCTTCCTGCACGCGATACTCATTTACCAATGTGGTAAAACTCTTTCCCAAGTTGTCATTAATCAATTGGGAGAGTGTGTGCGGCAAAATATTCATCTTACTGGCCACATCAGAGAGCTTGAGGTCGGCATCGGCATAAATTTTCTCCTTTTCCATTAGGTGATTCAATTGCGTTGAGAGGTTTTTAGCTTCGGCAGCTCCTATTTTTTTGTTGGAATACTTAAGGGATTTGTCAAAAATTGCTCCTTTAGTCCTACGAAAATGAAGCAATAGAAAAAGTAAATAAAAAATGAATGAAAATGACAGAGCCCCTACTATATAAGAGGTATAGGAAACAGTTTTAAAGGCCAACCAAATGATGAAGTTTCCTAAAAAAACACTTAAAGCCCAAAAATCGAAACTGGACAATTTCTCATCTTTCCTGAAAACTTTGCTGATAGTATGTCTTAAAATCCACCCGGTGCCGATGATGTAGCCTAACCAAATTGTATATATTACTGCCATCCAAGTAAGATTGCCAACAATACCTGGATTGTGTGTTTCTGGGAATAAAAACCCTATTAAGAAAGATAAAGCGAATAACACCAAAAAGTGAAGCCTCCAAAACCGAGCTTTAACATCTGGATGTATAATGGATTTAACATAAAAATAAAGGGCGGGTCCAATTAATATACACGCCGTGAGGCCAACTTTGATAAATATTTGGGCTAAGTCATCATTGAAATAATAAAATACGGACTTACCTACCCTAATGGCTAGCATCAAAAGCAAGAATCCTAAAAAGAAGTTGGAAATATTCTTCGGTCTCTTAATGAAGAAAAAATAAAAACTGATCAACAAGGCATTGAAAACACCCAATGCACTAAAAAAGAAAAGGAGTTCATCAGAAAAATTCATTGTCGGCTATTCTTTAGGGTGCCTTTCTCAAAAATAAGTAAAATTAATACGGGCAGATGAACCTCCGATTTTCACTACTTCCACCGTAAGGTCTCCATGATATGGCCTATATCATTCTGCAAATAGACCGCTGCAGGATAAATGGAATCATAATTGGGTCTAACTGAGAAATACAGTGACCCTGTAACAAAATGATCTGTACTATCGGTTACATAGAATTGAGCTTGTGAGGCGGCATCACCAACTACTTCAAAGAAAGTACCATATACTTCATCTTGTGAGTTTTCGTAAACACGGGCTCGAATATCATCGGCTTTTACCGCGTGTTCATAACTCAGACGTTCTGCATCCGTAATCAATTGTTTTAAATTGTTTTCAACTCTTTTGTAGTTCAAAAAGACTGCCGCTTTCATCTCAGGGTACTTCAATAGCAACGATCTATTGTTTCGCTTCTTGAGTCTGGCACTCTGGTTGTATTGAAATTCGAAATCATCAGTTTCGGCGTTTGTCATCGTAGGTCTAGAATATTCCAAGCGGAGCATTGCCTTAGGTTTTGGCAGCACATTTTCTTCACAGCCGAGAAAAGTCGCGAGCATAATGAGAAAAATGATAATACTTTTTCTATTCATGGGGCAGGGTAACTTTGATTTGTTTTAAACGTTTTTTGTCCAAACTTTCCACCAAAAACTGATAGTTCTTAAAAAATACTTTTTCTCCCTTTTTTGGAAAATTTCCAGCTATCTCCAAAACGAAACCGGCAATAGTTTCCGATTCGCCCTTCTGTTCTTCAAAATCGTCTTCATCTTCTATTTTCACAACCCGGTAAAAATCTTTTAGCGCAGTCTTTCCATCAAAAACATAATTGAAATCATCCAATTTTGAATAAACAAGGTCTTCATCATCGAACTCATCACTGATATCACCAACTATTTCCTCAATGATATCCTCAAGGGTGACAATGCCTGAGGTGCCTCCATATTCATCAACCACCACCGCCAGGTGGCTCTTCATATCTTGGAATTCGAGCAAAAGATCATCAAGCTTTTTGTTTTCAGGAACAAAATAGGGCTCTCGAATCAGGGAAATCCAATTAAACGCTTTCCGGTCGATATAGGGTAAAAGGTCCTTGACATAAAGTACGCCCAAGACGTTGTCCATATTCTCCGAAAAAACAGGAATACGTGAATACCCATACTTGGTAATCTCTGCGATTACCTCAGGAAATTTCATCTCTTCTCCTAAAGCAAAAATATCGATACGAGGCCGCATCACCTGTTTGGTATCCGTATTACCAAAGGAAACGATCCCTTCTAAAATTTTTTGTTCCTCTTTGGTAGTATCACCTTCAGACGTAAGTTCTAGTGCTTGTGAGAGGTGATCTACACTCAAATTTGACTTTTGTTTCCCTAGTTTATTATAAAGAAAATTCGTGCCCGACCTCATAGGCAAGCTAAGTGGGGAAAAAACAACATCTAATATCTTAAGTGGATAAGCCATAAACTTTGAAAAACTGATGCGATTTCTGTTTGCGTATACTTTAGGCAGAATTTCTCCAAACATCAAAATTAAAAAAGTAATTATTACTACTTCAAGCAAGAACCTCATCCAATTGGAAGTTACATTGGCAAAAATAGTATTGCCTATTGCGTTAAATAAAAGCACCGTGCCAATATTAATAGCATTATTTGCAATCAAGATGGTAGCAAGTAACTTTTTGGGGCTCTCCGACAACTTCACCACGATGTTACCACGAGTTGTCTTTTGTTCTTCAATTTCGTTGATATCAGTGGGTGAAAGTCCAAAAAAAGCCACTTCAGCACCAGAAATGAGTGCAGAGCACAAAAGTAGAAGTAAAAGGACACCTACTTTTAACACAAATGCTCCATCAAATGATATAAAGTAAGGTAAAAAACTAAGGGGGTCAGGATCCAATAGTCAAAATTTAATTTTGGTTGTTCTAGAAGGGTAAATCATCCTCTTGATCAGGTTCGGGAACCTTATCGATTTCTTTGGTCTCTTTCACATTCGCCGTTATGGGGGCTTGTTGTGATTGATTAGCTTGGGCATTGGCCATGCTTTCTTTCTTGGTGGAAAGAAATGTGAAGTCTTGTACTTGCACTTCAGTTGAATAACGCGTATTGCCATCCTCCCCTTGCCATTGTCTATTCTTTAAACGACCCTCCACATATAATTTATCACCTTTACTCAAGTACTTCTCACAAATTTCGGCAGCCTTATTACGAACAACGATATTGTGCCAATCAGTATTGGTAACTCGCTCACCAGTCTGCTTATTAGTATAAGTTTCATTGGTTGCTATAGGAAAACGACCTATACAATTGCCCCCTTCAAAATAATGCATTTTGACTTCATCGCCCAAATGCCCTATTAGCATAACTTTATTTAGGGTTCCACTCATATTTCTATCTCACTTTAGGAAAATTTCGATAGGCTAAAAGTACGAATTTTTAAACGCTTTGATAAAATCCGCAATTAATACGGGCACGGGGTAATCTTCAAGTTTATTCATATGAATCGTCTCTTTCAATTCCTTATTTGCCTCTACAATCCAGAAAGAAGTATGCAAATGTTGATGTGAGAGTTTGTGAACTATGGTTTTCTCGTTAAACCGATATATATTCGATGCCTCTTTGAGGTCAAAGAGATTTAAAAATTGTTCTTTTACTTCAGTGAGATTTACCTCTTTTTCCGTTTCCAAAAGTGGAAATTCCCATAAATTCTGCCAAATCCCTTTCCCTTTGCGTTGTCTTAAAATGATTTTTTCTTTGGCATCAATAACAACTAAGTAATTGAAATATCGATTTCTGACCTTTGTCTTCTTCAATTTTACAGGTAATTCATCGACATGGTTTTTTAGGAGTGCCAAACAGCTATCGTTTAGAGGACAAACTTTACATTGAGGGTTCTTCGGTGCGCATTGTACGGCACCAAACTCCATAATCCCTTGATTATAATCCCTTATATTATTGGTATTCATCACCTTACCTGCCAAGGCTTTAAAATATTTGATACCCTCGGTACTATTTATTGGGGTATCGACACCGTAATACCGAGAAAGTACTCTATAGACATTGCCGTCGACAACAGGCTGTTGCTCTCCGAAACATATGGATGAAATAGCGCTCGCCGTATAATCTCCCACACCTTTAAGCTTCAGAAGTTCTTCGTAGGTGCTTGGAAAATTGCCATCATATTCATCCACGATAATCTTTGCTGTGGCATGTAAATTTCTAGCTCTAGAATAATAACCCAACCCTTGCCAAAGTTTCAAAATTTTCTTCTGAGAAGCATTGGCCAAGTCTTGTACCGTAGGAAAATTTTCAACAAACTTGAGATAGTAAGGGGTGCCTTGTGCAACTCGGGTTTGCTGTAGCATAATCTCTGAAAGCCAAATCTTGTATGGGTCTTTTGTTCTGCGCCAAGGCAGGTCTCGCTTATTTTCACCATACCATTGGAGGATCTTCTCCGAAAATGTCATTCGTGCAATTCCTTTTCAACAAAAGTAACCGATTAAAACTTGACGGTCTCACAAATTGACGGTCGCCCTGTATCTTATGGAATGAATTCACTTAAAATTAGTTCTTTACAAGTGAAAGAATCAATTTAATTTATATATTTGCAAGCCAAAAAAAACTAAAGAAAACCCAAATTAACAATGACGAAAGCAGAAATTGTAGCGAAAATCTCAGATAAACTGGGAATTGAAAAAGGAGATGTTCAAGCAACGGTAGAATCTTTTATGGAGGAAGTGAAATCTTCTTTGGAGAATGGTGATAATGTCTACCTGCGAGGTTTTGGAAGTTTCATCGTCAAAACGAGAGCTGAAAAAACCGGTAGAAACATTTCTAAGAACACCACCATCAAAATACCTGCGCATAATATTCCCGCATTCAAACCTGCCAAGGTTTTTGTAGAAGGAGTAAAAAGTAATGTACAAGTAAAATAATAATCTTAAAAGCAGACTTTATGCCGAGTGGTAAGAAAAGAAAAAGACATAAGGTAGCTACCCATAAGCGAAAAAAGCGGAGGAGAGCTAACCGACACAAGAAAAAGTAGTTTTAATAAACTACTTTTTCATTTTAGACGTTCTTTGACATAGAAATTCCAAAGTGGATTTCGGCAGGTTCTTACAACCTGTTTATGACAAATGTTTAATCTATCTGCCAACTGGCGGATACAAATATAAATTCAGGTGAATAGAGAATTAATCGTAAGATCTAGTTCCGATGCCGTTGATTTTGCCTTACTAAAGGATGGAAAACTCACTGAATTGCATAAAGAAGAGGACAACAACGACTTTTCCGTTGGCGATATATTTCTTGCCAAAGTGCGGAAACCAGTTACCGGTCTTAATGCTGCCTTTGTAAATGTAGGTTATGAGAAAGATGCTTTCTTGCATTACCATGACCTCGGGCCGCAGTTGTCCACTATGCTTAAATTCATAAAACAAGTAAGTTCAGGAAGACTAAAAGAGTATTCCTTGAAAAACTTTCCAACCCAAAAAGACATTGATAAGCATGGTGTGATTACCGATGTAATCAAAGCCAATCAAAGCTTATTAGTGCAAATCGTTAAAGAACCCATTTCCACAAAAGGACCAAGAATCAGCTCTGAGCTTTCATTAGCGGGGCGTTATTTGGTAATGGTCCCTTTTTCTGACCGCGTATCTGTCTCACAAAAGATTGGTAGCAGAGAAGAAAAAGACAGGCTGAAAAGGCTCGTAAAGAGCATTAAGCCTAAAGGATTTGGAGTAATTATTCGAACAGTAGCAGAAGGCAAGAAAGTAGCAGAGCTCGACAAAGATCTAGAAAACTTGTTGGCCAAGTGGTCAGCAATGTGCAAGAAATTGTATAAAGCAAAGACTCCCTCAAAAGTATTGGTTGAACTCAATAGAGCAAGTAGTATTTTAAGAGATGTTTTCAACGATTCCTATACAGGAATACATGTAGACAATGAGACGCTTTATAACCAGATTAAAGATTATGTGCTGGAGATTGCACCAGCCAAAGAATCCATAGTAAAACTGTATAAATCGTCTGTTCCCATTTTTGAAAAATTCGGAATTGAGAGACAGATTAAAACCTCTTTTGGTCGTACTGCTTCTATGAGTAAAGGAGCGTACTTGATTATTGAACATACCGAGGCATTACATGTTATAGATGTCAACAGTGGTAACCGTTCGAACAAGGCCAAGAACCAAGAAGATACTGCTTTAGAAGTCAATCTCTTGGCCGCATCGGAAATTGCGAGGCAATTACGATTACGCGATATGGGAGGAATCATTGTGGTAGACTTTATCGATATGGTAAAGGCACCGCATCGCAGAAAGCTTTTTGATCATCTTCGCGATGAGATGAAAGATGATCGTGCCAAACACAAAATACTACCTCCTAGTAAGTTTGGACTTATACAGATAACCAGACAGCGGGTACGGCCCGAAATGAATATCAAGACTACCGAGGAAAACCCTAACGGCTCAGGCCAAGAAGTAGAGGCTCCTATTGTTCTGGTAGACAAGATAAATGCCGACCTACAAAAACTTTTGAAAGGTCCGAAAGCAAATAACGGAATTACATTGAATATACATCCGTTTATTGCGGCCTATATTACCAAAGGTTTCCCATCCATGCGTTCCAAGTGGTTTATGGAGCATAAAAAATGGGTGAAAGTACAGCCAAGAGATGCATATACGTATCTCGAATACCGTTTTAAAGACAACGACGGCAAAACCATATACTAAGCCATAATGGCTATTTAGAATTTAAGCGACCTCAGCAATGGGGTCGCTTTTTTTGTGGATAAGATTTACTATCATTCCCTCAAAAGCAGAAATCTCTTCTTTACCCACCAAACCTTAAATCCTTATTTTTGATTAATGCGATTTCCCAAAACCGAAACTTATACCTTAAAAGAAGCTGCCAAAAAACTGGAAGGCTACTGTGCCTATCAAGAACGTTGTCATAAAGAAGTGGTTCAAAAACTTCGGGATATGAATATGATTCCAGAAGCCATTGATGAAGTTGTTACCCACTTGATCCAAGAAAATTATTTGAACGAAGAACGCTTTGCACAAAGCTTTGCTAGAGGTAAATTCAATATCAAAAAATGGGGCAGAAATCGTATTGTTTCTGAATTGAAGCGGCGACAAATATCAAGGTACAATATTAATACAGCGCTCAAAGAAATTGATGGAGGTCAATATATAAAAACCTTGGATTCCCTTGCAAAGAAACGTCTTGCAACTATTAAAGAAACAAATAAGCAAAAGCGCAGAAAAAAACTTGCTGACTATTTGCTTTATCGAGGTTGGGAATCACATTTGGTATATGAAAAGCTTAAAGAGTTGGTTCCCTAGCACTTTGTGTTAAAGCCTAGGTGAGCTCTCTATTGGTGATTTTTATCGCTCTATCATTCTTCCAATCAATCCATTTTTGCCCTTTTAGCCTTCTCATGAGGACGTCGAAATAACGCATAAAGAAAATATTATACGCAGCTTTACTAAAATTCAAAGGGTTTCTGGCCAAAGCACGAAGGCTCATCGAAAAGCCAGGTGTCAGATACTTCATATAATGCCAATAGCCTTCAGGCATATAAAGTATATCACCATGTTTCAAAGTAGTTTTTAAACCTTCCGCTTTTTTTAGAGCAGGCCACTTTGTATAATCAGGGTTTGAAAAATCGATACTTTCATGAGTGATTATTGAATGTGGTACTTTGTAAAGGTATTTAGTTACTGATTGAGGGAAGAGAATACACTCTTTTTCTCCTTCAAAATGAAAATGAAAAATATTCGCGTAGTCAATATCATAATGCATAAAGGTATGCGAATTGGTTCCACCGAAAAAAAGCATAGGTACATGTTTTAACAGACGTATGCCAAAATCTGGATAACCAAAATCATTCTGAAGCGATGGTACTTCCTTCAATACATTCCAAAGAAAAATTCTGAATTTGGTAGGCTCTCTTTTTAAAAGATCAATGTAATCTGACATCTTCATTTCGGCATGGGGCTCGTTAAAACCGTCATCATGATGTACTGGGCGGTCATCGTAAAGTGGTACGACCTTATCACCGGCAATTTGTTTGATATATTCAAGTGACCATTTCGAATATGCAGGCCAATCTTCTATCATCTGTTCAATGACAACAGGTTTTTGCGGCTTAAAATAGTCTCGGATAAAAGCTTCTTTAGTGAGCGTTTTTACCCTTGGAATTTGTTTTAGGTTAAGTCCCAAATTATAATAATTTAGAAAAACTAAGGTAGTAAACGAATTTTAAATCAAAAAACTGGTGGCTATCTATACACCAGAGTCCCTTAATCAAAAGTACTTGTTCAAAATCAAGGAGATCCATCCGCTTAAGCGCAAAAAGAAGTTGGTTTATGAAAAAATCAACGCTCTTAGTATTTAAAATCCATCTTAAATATGGTTTGTCCATTGTGGGAACTAAAACCCAAAGTGGCATTATGGGCATTGATGATGTTCTTACTCAGGCTTAGGCCGATACCCGATCCGTTTTTTCGGGTCGTAAAAAAAGGCACAAAAATATTCTTCTTGATTGCATCGTCAATACCATGACCATTGTCCTTGACCGTAAGAATTGTTGCCTCCCCATTTTGCAAGGCAGTTAGCCATATTGTTGATTCTTTTTTCACTTTAAGGGCATATACGCTATTGGTCATTAAATTGATCAACACCTGTTCCATTTGCTTTTTATCAGCGAATAGCCGCAACCCCTTGGGGTGAACATTTATTTGAACTTTCACATTTCTTTCCTCTAAAAGTCCCGATAAAAAGGAAGCGCCCTCGGTAAACAATTCCTGTATACTGAACCATGTGGGTTGGGGAGTTGGCAGTTCGGTCAACAATCGATATGTATTGATAAAATCCAACAAATGGGTGGTTCGCTTTTTTATGGTGGCGATACTTTTTTTGATATCGGTATAGTTTTCATGTGCATTCTTTTCTTCATCACCCACCAAATAATCCAAATTACCAGCTAGTGAACTTATAGGGGCAATGGTGTTGATTATTTCATGACTCATAACCTTCATTAAATTGGACCAGGCCTCTTTTTCCTTTCTATCCAAAATATTTTGGATGGGATCCAAATTAACGATTAGGTACTTACTGCGATGCACCTGCGAAGGATAGGTTCGGAATGAAAAACCGGCTTCAGTGCCATTGATTTTCAAATGGATGACCTCTTTAACCATTCGCCAATTTCCTTCCGCTAAATACTTATTAAACGTATCCAAATATTTTTTGGTCAACGCCCATTGGGTAAAGCGAGGTAACTGTAGGATTTCAAAAAATGCCCTGTTTGAAAAAAATATTTTTTCAGACCTTTCCTTCAATATCAAAATACCCGTGTCCATACTGTCGATAATGCCCTCATAAATAATTTGCATGGACTCTGACTCGGCCTTGACCGTTTGGGCCTGTTCCAAAACTTGCTGTAAAGGTTCTGAAATGGAATCAGCCAATTTCCCCTTGGGTATTTTTGATGAATAATCCTTTATGGCCATGCCCTGTAAAACCTGTGAAATACGCAATTGCACCTGTCGTACCTTATCGTATAAAAAATAAGCGACAAAAAAAGCGAAAACAAATGTCAATAATGAAGCAAAGAGATAACCGCCCATAATTAAATACGTGCCCAAGGCCGAAAGGCCCACAACAGCCATTAATCCAATAAAAAAAAAGAGGCCAAGTTTTCGCATCAATCTAAAGATTATGTTTCTCCATTCGTCGGTAAAGCGCGGCACGGGTAATGCCTAGATCTTTGGCCGCATTGCTAATATTGCCCTTGTGCTTTTTTAGAGCCAGTTGCACCAACTTGCGTTCAACCTCCTCGAGGTTCAAGGTTTCTGGTATAGCATCGGTCGGGGTTTTTGGGCCAAAACGCAAATGTGATTCTGTGATTTCGTCTTCATCGCAAAGGATTACAGCCCGCTCAACCATATGCTCCAACTCGCGAATATTGCCCGGCCATGTATAGTTTCGCAAGGCTTTTATCGCTTCTGCAGAAAATTGCAGCCTTCCCTTTTGATACTTTTTTTTGTTACGCTCCAAAAAGGAATTTGCCAACAGTGGAATATCCTCCAAACGATTCCGCAAGGGCGGCAGTTCAATTTCCATGGTGTTAATCCGATACAACAAATCTTGCCGAAATGTTTTTTGCTGCAGCATTTCATAAAGATTTCTATTAGTCGCACAAATGATGCGCACATCTATTGGGCGTTCCCTAGCCTCGCCCAAACGTACCACTTTTCTGTTCTGTATAACCGAAAGCAGCTTAATCTGTAAGTGCAAAGGCAGGTTACCAATTTCATCTAAAAATATGGTGCCTTCGTCGGCCAGTTCAAATCGACCCAAGGTATCTTCCTTAGCATCGGTAAAAGCGCCTTTGACATAACCAAATAGCTCACTTTCGAACAGATTTTCATTCAAGGCCCCCAAATCTACATGCACAAAAAGCTTATCCTTTCGAGATGACCCTTCGTGCAACCTTTTTGCCATCACATACTTGCCTGTACCATTCTCACCCAACAACAATACATTGGCCATGGTATCAGCCACTTTTTCGACCATATTGAGGACTTCCATAAAAACAGGAGATTCACCAATGGGGGAGTTATTTTTGGGGTTTTCTGAAACCGCATATTTTTTGAGTTTAGCCCCCTGTTTTTTAGAACGGCCCAAAGCGAGGCCAGAATCTATGGTAGCCAACAATTTATCGTCGTTCCAAGGTTTTAATAAAAAATCAAAGGCCCCAAGTTTAATCCCTTCAACGGCCAAGCCAATATTGGCATAGGCCGTCATCAATACCACCACAGTTTCGGGGGATACTTCCCTAATCCGTTTGAGCCAATAAAGTCCTTCCTCTCCTGTTTGTTCACCCCTTCTAAAATTCATGTCCATCAACACCAAATCGACCACCGAATTGCTTAAGGTGACCATGATCTTTTTGG
>CAZTLZ010000042.1:0-21016 GCA_964614665.1 uncultured Maribacter sp. | reverse complement strand
TGTCTTTTACCGCGATACTTCCACCGGTAATTTGATTTGCCCCACTCTCAAAGGCTATGCGCAGATCATCATCTGTTTTTAGTCCGCCCCCGAAATCGATCTTTAAATTGGTTTTGGAAGCAATTTGTTCCAAAACCTTGTGATTTACAATGTGCTTTGACTTGGCTCCGTCAAGGTCAACTAAATGTAGACACTGAATTCCGTGTGCCTCAAACTGCTTGGCAACTTCCAAAGGGTTTTCATTATAAACTTTTTTAGTGTCGTAATTACCTTTTGAGAGACGTACACAATTACCCTCAATTATATCAATGGCCGGTATGATTCGCATTCTAATTATTTATTTTTAGCATCCAGGTATGTGGATTGGGTATTTCCGAAAAATCAAAACGCTTATACAATTTATGCGCATCTTTTGTTCGAAGGCCAATACCTTTTACATTGCACAAATCTTTATGATTTACAATATAATCGATAAGGGCTTTTCCAATGCCTTTTCCTTTGTAATTATCACTAACAAATACATCCATCATCCAGGCAAAAATGACATAATCCGTGGCCACGCGTGCAAAAGCAATTTGCTTGTCACTCTCATCAAAGACCCCAAAACACATGGAGTTTTCAATTGATTTCTTGACCAACTCTAAACTCCTACCTTTTGCCCAGTAGGATTTGTTGGAAAGATAATCATGAATAAATTCAATATCTAAAAGCTTCTTATTTGTCGATATATGGAACTCCATCTTATTCCAACTCTAAAAAATTTTTCAATATCCGTTCTCCTACATCACTACTCTTTTCCGGATGGAATTGAGTGCCATAAAAATTGTCTTTTTTTAAGGCAGCACTATACTTTACTTCATAATCTGATTCGGCGATTGTTTCGTCACATAAAGGAGCATAAAAGCTATGCACCAAATAGATATGTTCCTTTTCTTCAACCTCATTGAACAAACCAGATTTCAGATTGTTAATCTGATTCCACCCAATCTGCGGGACTTTCACTTGGTTGGAAAACCTTATCACACTGGTATCAAAAATGCCCAATCCCTCCGTATTGCCTTCTTCCGATGAATTGCACATCAGCTGCATGCCCAAGCAGATGCCCAAAACCGGTTGTTTTAATTCAGGAATGATTTTGTCCAATTTACTTGCTCTAAGCTTTCTCATGGCACTGCTCGCCTCTCCTACTCCAGGAAAAATAACTTTATCAGCCTGTTTTATCTCGTTGTCATCATTACTTAAGGTAGCTTCAAAACCCAAACGTTGTATAGCAAATTTGATGCTTTGAATATTTCCGGCTCCGTAATTAATTATAACTATATTCATCTATAATACTCCCTTAGTACTTGGCAATACCATCTTTTCTACATCGCGTTTTACCGCCATTTTGATGGATTTTGCAAAAGCCTTGAAAATCGCTTCAATTTTATGATGTTCATTCTTGCCTTCAGCTTTTATATTCAAATTCGCCTTGGCCCCATCCGTAAATGACTTGAAAAAATGGTGAAACATCTCCGTGGGCATGTCACCAACTTTTTCACGTTTGAAATCAGCATCCCAGACCAACCAATTTCTTCCACCAAAATCGATTGCAACCTGCGCTAAACAATCATCCATGGGCAAACAAAAACCGTAGCGTTCAATACCTAGCTTGTTTCCTAAAGCGGTATTAAGAACTTCCCCTAAGGCTATTGCCGTATCTTCAATAGTGTGGTGCTCATCCACCTCTAAATCACCTTCAACTTGAATTTCCAAGTCCATTTGACCATGTCGTGCCAATTGATCCAACATATGATCGAAAAAGGCGAGTCCGGTTTTGATGTTCCCCTTGCCCGTTCCGTCTAAATTAAGTTGGATTTTGATATCCGTTTCATTGGTTTTTCTATGGATTTGAGCTGTTCTATCATTCAACTTCAAGAATTCATAAATCTTTTCCCAATCGTTATTTTCGAGCACTATCACTGAATTCAGTTCATTACGTTTTACGGTGATTTCATCTGTTCCAAGGTTGGTATCGTCATTAATGAAAATACCTCTGGAACCAAGGTTTTTGGCAAGTTCCATATCGGTCAATCTATCTCCGATAACAAAGGAATTCTCTAAATCATATTCTTCCGAAAAATACTCGGTCAGTAAGCCAGTTCCCGGTTTTCTCGTGTCGGCATTATCTTTTGGAAAAGTCCTGTCCAAAAAGATCTTATCAAAAACCACTCCCTCGTTCTCAAAAGATTTCAAAATAAAATTATGAACAGGCCAAAAGGTATCTTCAGGAAAAATATCTGTACCTAGGCCATCTTGGTTGGTAATCATCACCAACTCATAGTCTAATTCCTTAGCAATCTTTCCTAAAAAAGTAAATGCTTTCGGATAGAATATCATTTTTTCAAAGGCATCGATTTGTTCGTCGGCGGTTTCTTTGATGATAGTTCCGTCTCTATCTATAAAGAGTACTTTTTTTCCCATTCTTCAATATCTCTTAAGGTATTTATTAGTCTTGTATTTTCTTCGGGAGTTCCTACCGTAAAACGAAGCGTGTTCTCGCAAAGCGATTGTTTGCTCCTATTTCTAACAATAATTCCTCGCTTAGCCAACATACTATATCTTTTGTCAGCGTCATCAACTTTCACCAAAATAAAATTTGCATCAGTCGGATATACCGTTTTTATAAAATTAATTTTTGGAAGCGCCTTATTTAATTTATTCCGCTCGTCTAAAATCGCCCGTATTTCATCTCTAACGTTTTCAATCCCCATGATACGTTCGATTGCCTTTGATTGTGTCAAATCATTTACATTGTACGGTGGTTTGATCTTATTTAAAATAGAAATAATCTCCTTAGACGCAACACAGATACCCAGCCGGATTCCTGCCATACCGTAGGCTTTGGACAAGGTTTGTGTAATAATTAAATTCGGAAAATCCGACAATCGGGAAATCCAACTACTCCTTTCTGAGAAATCAATGTATGCCTCATCAATTACTACCAAACCACTAAATCTACTGAGTAATTGGATGATTCTTTCCTCAGAAAAACTATTCCCAGTCGGGTTATTAGGTGAACAAATGAAAATAATCTTTGTACGGTCATCGCTTGCATCAAAAATTGCGCTAGTATTTAGCTCAAAATCAGAAGTGAGCAAAACCTCACGATTTTCGATGGTATTGACTTCTGATAGCACCTTGTACATTCCATAGGTTGGGGGAAGTGTAATTATATTGTCCTCTTTTGGCTCACAAAAAGCTCTAAATAACAAATCCAATACTTCGTCGCTACCATTCCCCAGTAAAATGTTTTCAGGTTTAACATTTTTGATACCCCCTAAATGTTCTTTTAGACTTTGTTGTTGTGGGTCGGGATACCTATTGACTCCATTTTCATATGGATTTTCATTCGCATCTAGAAATACTATGGCACTACTCATAATTCCCTCAAATTCATCACGTGCAGAGGAATAGGGTTTTAAACCTTTTACGTTTTCTCGAGTTATATTTTCTAAATTGAAATTCATTTCAAACTATTCAATCGTAATGTTACTGCATTCTTATGAGCTTGTAAACCTTCAGCCTCCGCCATAATTTCTATTGCACTTCCTATTTTCTTGATTCCCTCCTTTGAAATTTTCTGGAAGGTCATACTCTTCATAAAACTATCTAAATTTACACCACTGTATTGCTTAGCATATCCGTTAGTTGGTAACGTATGGTTGGTTCCAGAAGCATAATCCCCAGCACTTTCGGGCGTATAACTTCCGATAAAAACAGAACCAGCGTTCGCGATGTTATTTATATAGAAATCTTCATTTTGTACACAGATGATATAGTGCTCTGGGCCATACTCATTAATCAAGTCCACGGCAGTTTGGTCCTTTTCAACATAAATCAATCTACTATTTGCAATTGCTTTTTGAGCAATTTGTTTACGAGGCAGGTCCGCAATCTGTTTTTCAATTTCCTTCTCAACATCATCGATCATCTTCTTAGAAGTGGACACCAAAATTACCTGACTGTCAACCCCATGTTCGGCCTGACTCAATAAATCCGATGCTATAAAGCTAGCATTCGCGGTATCATCCGCTACAACCAATAACTCACTAGGTCCGGCCGGCATGTCAATAGCCACACCGTACTTTGTAGCGATTTGCTTTGCCACTGTAACAAATTGATTCCCAGGACCAAATATCTTATAGACCTGCGGAATACTTTCTGTGCCAAACGTCATACCCGCTATGGCCTGAATTCCTCCCACCTTAAATATTTTCGTAATACCACATAGCGCCGCAGTATATAAGATAGCGGCGTTTATCTTTCCCTCGGAGTTCGGTGGTGAACATAAAACAATCTCCTTGCACCCAGCAATATTGGCCGGAACGGCTAACATTAAGATGGTTGAAAACAAAGGTGCGGTTCCACCGGGAATATAAAGTCCTACCTTTTGAATCGGACGTTTTTCCTGCCAACATTGCACTCCTTTTGAGGTCTCAACCTCCACCTTGGGAGTTCTTTGTGCTTTGTGAAAGACCTCAATATTTGATTTGGCAAGTTTTATTGCCCCTTTTAATTCTTCTGAAACCAAGGTTTTTGCTTCCTCCACTTCTGAAGTTGAAACTAGTAATTCACCCAAAGCAACTTTGTCGAATTTCTGGGTATACTTTCTTATTACGTCGTCACCATCCTTTTCTACTTCTTTGAAAATAGTATTTACAGAATTTTCAATAGCATCAACAGTTTGTGTAGGCCGTTTTAAAACAGACTTCCAATCTTCCATATTGGGATTGTATATTTTATTCATTACCCTTTTTATCAAAATTCATAAAATAGTGATACGCCAGAGGTTCGTAGCCCTGTCTTTCCCAGAATTTCTGACCTTTTTTATTGGTCACATAACAATTCACCTCTGAACCTTCACAACCTATTTCTCTTGCAAACTGAAAGAAATAATCCATCATAAGTTGTCCAACTCCTTTACTACGATATGCTTCCTTAATAAAAACATTATCAGGTTCAACATGTTTTCCAGCATACAATTTGTTTAGGACCCATACCCCACAGATTCCAACCAGTTCTTCCGAATCATATACTCCAATGCATTCATACCCACCCATTTTCAACATACTTTCGAGACGTGATTGAAGAACCGGGTATTCAATTGTGTTATTATTCAATAACGCCACAAGCGGAAGAATAGATTGCATATTTTCATATGGAATTAATTCTATTTTGAATGCACTTCTCATTACAGCACCATCTTTTCAATTGGACAAACTAAGATACCCTCGGCCCCGGCTTGCTTTAGTTCATCGATAACTTCCCAAAACCTATCTTTGTTGATTACCGTATGAACCGAACTCCATCCCTCTTCAGCCAATGGCAACACTGTAGGACTGCGCATTCCTGGTAGAAGTTTTAAAATGGGTTTTAATTTATTATTTGGGGCATTCATTAAAACATATTTTGATTGACGAGCCTGCAAGACAGATTTAATCCGAAACTGCATTTTCTTTAAAATCGCTCTCCTTTCCTCAGAAATTTTTGGAGAAACCGCCAAGACCGCCTCGCTCTTCAACATGATTTCCACTTCTTTCAGATTATTCTTGAAAAGTGTACTACCACTTGAAACAATATCGCAAATTGCATCTGCTAGACCAATATTTGGAGCTATTTCCACAGAACCATTTATAATATGTAAATCGGCTTTCACACCCTTTTTCTCTAAATAGTTACTAACGGTGTTTGGGTAACTTGTGGCGATTCGTTTCCCCTCAAAATCTTTGACAGAATCATATTTTACCGATTTTGGAACTGCAAGCGATACTTTGCATTTAGAAAAGCCAAGTTTCTCGACAAATTCAATATCCGCTCCTTTTTCAATCAAAACATTCTCTCCAATAATTGCGATATCAACTACCCCATCTCTTAAGTATTGTGGAATATCCCCATTTCTTAAATAAAAGACTTCCAATGGAAAATTACGAGACGAAGCCTTGAGTTGATCCTTACCATTGTCAATTGAAATTCCGCAGTCTTTGAGAATCCTTAAAGAGTCTTCATTCAGCCTACCAGATTTCTGAATCGCAATTCTAATTTTGGTCATTTCTTTTCTTTTTATGTTCAAACAATCAAAAGGCATAAATTAAAAAACCCGTTTGATTGCTCAAACGGGTTTTAAATATGCTGTAATACTACAATACACCTTTACCTCGCTTGACAGCCAGACACTAGATGATGATGTGTATTCATGTTTCTCATTACGGTGTAAAAGTAAAACGTATTTTTGGTTTTTCAAAAGAAAAGTTAGAAATGAAACAAAAAGCTTTTAACCTCACTTCTCTTGAAACACTTTAGTTATTACCTAAAATTAATGGTAATCCAGCATCTCCTCCACCTACAACAATTACCTTGGCATTTGGAGATTCAGAAAGCCTCAATGTAGCATCTATACCCTTATCTTGAAGAATCTTGTCGGTCAATGAGGCGCTTAAAATCCTGTTCGCATCAGCCTTACCCTGTGCTTCAATAGTAACCTTTTCAGCCTCTTTTGCTGCCTTTTCCAATAAATACTTATACTTTTTTGACTCTTGTTCTTGGGATAATTTCTCCTCAATTGCACCTAGAATTTTAGGAGGTAATTCTATACCTTCAACCAAAATCTTAATCAATTCAATATTTGTACCTTCCAATTCATTTCTAGTTTCCTCTTCAATCTCATTTTGGATTGCCTCTCTTTTAGATGAATATAATTCTTCAGCGGTATATCTCCCAACAACAGATCTCCCTGCCGAATTAATAGATGGTTTTACTTTTCTGTCATAATATTCTGAACCGATTTTTTGATGTAAAAAACCCAAATTTTTTGTATCAGGTTTGAATTGTATTGTTGTTTCCACTTTAATAGGTAATCCGTCAACTGATAAAAGAGGTAAGTCCACTTTTTTCGATTGCTCTCTTACCTCATAAACATGAACTTGATTGAGTGGGAATACCAAATGAAACCCTTCTCCCAAAGGTGGTTCATCGGTTACCACCCCTTTGTTTGAACCTAATAATCTATACAAAACACCTGCTTCTCCAGAACCAATAGTAACTGCTGATTTAGAGATTAAGACGACCAAGGCTATCAGAATGAAGATAGTGGGCAATGCAATTTTTGGTAATTTATCCATTGTGTTCTTTTTTATGTTAGTCCGTTAAACTTTCGAATAAACCATTCGGTCGCCAATGCGGCAATAATCATTGCTAAAAGTAAGCGAAAATCTATTAAAGATACGATATTTTTGGTGTCTTTTTGGGTAGGTACAAACCTATTGGAGTCACTCAATTCATTTACCAATGAATCTATTTCCGATGGAAAATAAAAAGCCCCGTCCGTACTACTCGCCAACTGCTCCAATTTTTTGTAATCTGCAGATAAAAACTGTTGCTCCACATCAAAATCAAGAATGGTGAAGCTTCCTGATTTTGAATAATTCTTCTGGGCAACATTTACCGTAAAATTATAATCCCCAGCCGCAATTCCTAATAAATCCGCTTCATAATATCCACTCTTTAAAAGCATAGGGATCTCTTTTGAAAATCCGGTTTCTCTCTCTTTGATATTCAGTGAAATATTTGCGTTTGAATCAAAAACAAATGCTTCATCAAAATAGGTTGCCGTAATCTTTGAATCTCCACCTCCATCATAGATTCGTTTGTAGTCTACATTCAAGCGGTTTTTGGAAGAATTATTTGAAAGGTATAAAATCAATTTGCTGACAAGTTTGTCAAAATTTTCGAAATTCTGATCATTCCTAAAACTTTGCATCCTCCATTTCCAAATATTTTCACCAAAAAGAAATGCCTTTTTACTATTATCCACCTCACTAACTAAAAATAGAGGATTAGTGAGAGAAGCTCCTCTTATACGCATTGTCATGAGTACATCTTGGTCGCCATCAGTAGTTATCGTTCCGGCATCACTATCCAAGGGTGGAAATTCATCCAAAGAAATATCCGATATATCAAATTTGGAAAAGGAAGGGTTCAAAACAGGGGATATTTCTTGATTGGGGTATCCATCCTCAACCTGAACCTCTCTTTGAAATATGTTTAGAAAGGTCCAATCGGTCTTATTTCCACCTATAATCAAGCTACTTGCTTTCTTCTGCTTAATATAATCGAATATCGGTTTAAAGAGCGCATTCGGTTGGTACAATATAAATACATCAACGTCCTCTAAGTCCTCCGGTTTGGCTGATGGCTTCTTAAGTGATACAGAGCGCTGTTCGTTACTTTCGATAGATTTTGTAAGCCCTCCGATATCAGGATGTAACATATTCGATATGATAGTTACATTGGTTTTTTCATCTATTACTTCAATTGCTACTGGTTTCTGATTATTTGCTGTATTTCGCTCATTCTCCAAAGGTTGTAAACTCACTGATAGTGATTTCACCCCTATACTAGCGGCTTCAAGCAGCGTGGTGACAACCTTTGTACTATTCTTATTCGATAGTTTCAATGTTTCTCGATATACGGTCTTTCCATTGACGGCTAAACGTAATACCGAGGAAATAGTTCCGCTACCTTCATAGGAGACAAAAACTTCAATGGGGTATTTATTCTTAAGGAAAGCATATTTATTTACATTGATCTGGTCAATTCGTAAATCTCGGTATCGAGTGGTATCTCCCACAACAATGGGATACACTGGAAAGTTCATGGAGTTGCCCTGAAATCCGTAATCCGAACCAATAGTTTGGTTACCATCAGATACCAATACTACTGCAGTATTTGTGTTGTTATATACATCTGCAATGGAAGAAAGTGCTTTGGATATGTTGGTGTTTTTTTCTTGAAAGGAAAGACTATCATTTCCTTCACGTAGTTCATTTCCAAAGCGGTAGCTTTTAACATTGAATCGATTCGAAATATTACCAGAACTATGTAATTCATCTAAAATTCCAATGACTTCATTTTCCGAACCTACCATTGAGGTGGAGTTATCCGTAAGCAAAACAAGATTGGTCTTCTCTACGGTATACTCGTTCTTAGAAAATTTTGGATTAATAAGTAGTACAAATAAACCGAAAAGAGCCAAAAAGCGAAGAAATGATAAAATAGCCGCAAGCTTTTTCTTCCTTTTGGTTTTAAAATAATATTGAAATAGTGCTAATGCCAAGGCCACTAGGGCTGCCCCAAATAGTAATAATAGCGTGGTCGTCTGCATATCTTCTCTTTGAAAGTTTTTGGTTGACTGCTATTAAGGGATAAGGTATATTTTCTATTAACAACGACCTGTAACGAATGACCCGTTTTAAGTCAACATTCCGCCATCAACATTCAAGACCTGTCCGGTGACATAAGCAGATAGGTCCGAGGCGAAAAACAAGCAAGCGTTGGCAATATCTTCGGTCGTTCCACCTCGTTTCAAGGGAATTCCATCACGCCAACCTTGTACAACTTTCTCATCTAACTTCTCGGTCATTTCCGTTTCTATGAAACCTGGGGCAATGGCATTACAGCGAATGTTTCTTGAACCCAGTTCCAACGCCACAGATTTGGTAAAACCAATCATACCGGCCTTTGATGCAGCATAATTCGTCTGCCCGGCATTACCTTTGACTCCCACAACACTGCTCATATTGATAATTGAGCCCTTGCGTTGCTTTAACAACGTTCGTTGCACCGCTTTGGTCATATTGAATACTGACTTCAAATTGATTTCAATCACAGCATCAAAATCCTCTTCAGCCATGCGCATCAACAAATTATCTCTGGTAATACCTGCATTATTGATCAGTACATCAATTCCGCCAAAATCCTCGAGTACTTTGGCCACAAGTGTTTCTGATTCTGAAAAACTAGCCGCATTACTCTTATATGCTTTGGCCTTGACACCATTAGTTTTCAGCTCTTTCTCCAATTCGAGTGCCGGCCCTTCACTCGAACTATAGGTAAAAGCCACATTTGCCCCATGTTCGGCGAATGCCCTTGCAATACCCTTACCAATGCCTCTACTGGCACCTGTAATAATTACATTTTTCCCTTCTAATAATTTCATCTATTCAGGTGTAAGAAAGTTGTTGTTCAAATATAAGTTTGTTTATTTAGGTGACGAAAAAAACCTGTCTATACTGATGATTCAGTCTAAACAGGATTTAAGTTTACTCTTTGGAATAAATACTACCCTAAGACCTCTTTAACTTTTTTTCCGATTTCAGCCGGCGAATCTACAACGTATATTCCGTGCTCTCGCATAATTCTTTTCTTGGCTTGTGCTGTATCATCACTACCACCAACGATAGCTCCTGCATGCCCCATTGTTCTTCCTGCGGGAGCGGTTTCTCCTGCAATAAAACCTACAACAGGTTTTTGACTTCCACTTTCCTTGTACCATTTGGCCGCATCTGCTTCCAATTGACCACCAATCTCACCTATCATTACCACACAATCAGTTTCTGAGTCGTTTATCAGCAGTTCAACCGCTTCCTTAGTAGTCGTTCCGATAATTGGATCACCTCCAATTCCAATGGCTGTAGTAATTCCCAATCCCTGACGTACCACTTGATCGGCAGCTTCATAGGTTAGTGTTCCCGATTTGGAAACAATACCTACGTTTCCTTTCTTAAAAACAAAACCTGGCATGATACCTACTTTGGCTTCTTCAGGGGTGATCACTCCTGGGCAGTTAGGACCTACTAATCTGCAATCTCTATTCTTTATATAATTCGAAGCCTTCACCATATCCGCTACCGGTATACCTTCTGTAATTGTTATTATTACTTTGATACCTGCATCGGCCGCTTCCATAATCGCATCTGCAGCGAACGCTGGAGGAACAAAAATGATTGTGGTATCCGCACCCACTTTTTGAACAGCATCTTCAACTGTATTGAACACAGGTCTTCCTAAATGTTCCTGACCACCTTTGCCAGGAGTAACACCACCAACCACGTTGGTGCCGTATTCTATCATTTGTTCGGAATGAAATGTACCTTCACTACCTGTAAAACCTTGTACTATTATTTTGGAATCTTTGTTTACTAAGACACTCATGTTCTTCTCATTTATTTAAAGCTGCACAAAAATATAGGTTTGCGAATGAAATCTAAAGTAATCTTGTGCATATTATTCTTCTAATTTTTTCAGAATGGTGGGAATCTTCTTAACATCTGCCAATTGTTTCAATTTTTTTCTTGCTTCTTCCACAGGGCTTCCAAAATAAGTCTTACCACCCTCAATAGATTTGGAAATACCGGTCTGCGCTAACACTACTGCTCCTTTTCCGATAGTTATTGCACTGGTAGCACCAACTTGGCCCCAAAGGGTAACTTCATCCTCGACAACAACACAGCCCGCTATCCCACACTGAGCTGCGATTAAACATTTTTTTCCGATATAGGTATCATGACCAACCTGTACCTGATTGTCCAACTTTGTTCCCTCATCGATTGTAGTACTTCCTGTTACTCCTTTGTCAATGGTGCATCCGGCACCGATTTCAACGTTGTTCTTAATGACAACATTTCCTCCGGATTTCAATTTATCAAAGCCCTCTGGCCTATTTTTAAAATAAAACGCGTCAGCGCCCAAGACGGAGCCAGCATGTATGATTACATTATTCCCAATTACACAATTGTCATAAATCGATACATTGGAATGAATGACACAATCATTCCCAATTTCAACATTGTTTCCTATAAATGTATTTGGTTGAATAACAGTATCTTGTCCTATTTTAGCAGAAGTAGAAATAGAAGATTTGGATTTTTCAAAAGGTTTAAAAAAATCGGTCAATTTATTGAAATCCCTGAAGGGGTCGTCAGAAATCAAAAGTGCTTTTCCCACTGGGCAATCCACCTCCTTGTTTATCAAAATTACCGAAGCACTGCTTTCCAGAGCCTTGTCGTAATACTTGGGATGATCCACAAACACAATTTCACCCTCACGTACAACATGTATCTCGTTCATTCCCAATATGGGGAAGTCTTCCGGGCCAACCGAATCACAACCGACTATGGTAGCAATTTGTTGAAGGGTATGTGGAGTTGAAAATCTCAATTTTTGAAATTATTTAAAGAACCTAAGCTAATTCGATTCACTGACCTTTTGAAATAAATTTCCCAAGGAACATTTCAATCCTTGACCCTTTCCATATAGGCACCTTTCTCAGTGTCTACCTTGATTTTATCACCCTCGTTGATAAAAAGAGGTACATTCACCTCTGCTCCTGTTTCAACTTTGGCTGGTTTTGTGGCATTAGTTGCGGTGTTGCCTTTTACCCCTGGCTCTGTATAGGTCACTTCCAAGATAACACTTGCGGGCATATCCACAGAAAGTGGCATACTATCTTCGGTATTGAACATAACCTTAACAATTTCGCCTTCCTTCAAGAGACCTGGCGCATCAAGACTACTTTCTTGAAGGGCAATTTGATTATAGTCATCAGTATTCATAAAGTGATAGGTTTCACCTTCTGCATATAAGAATTGATACGAACGTGTTTCGACTCTAACATCGTCAATTTTATGTCCTGCTGAAAAGGTATTATCAATTACTTTTCCCGTCGTAACACTTTTTAATTTTGTTCTAACAAAAGCAGGACCTTTGCCAGGTTTTACATGTAAAAATTCAATAATCTTAAAAATATCATGGTTGTACTTGATGCACAATCCTTTTCTAATATCAGATGTTGATGCCATATTTGGTTTTTAATTGGTACTGAAATATCCCTTCATGATTCCTCTCTGAGAATCTCTTATAAACTGCAAAATTTCATCGCGCTCGGGAGTGGCCTCCATCTCGGCTTCGATAATTTGTACAGCTTGGGTATTGTTATAATTTTTTTGGTAAAGTATTCTATAAATATTCTGTATCTCTCTGATTTTAGCAGACTCAAAACCTCTTCTTCTAAGTCCTACGGAATTGATTCCAACATAAGAAAGCGGCTCACGGGCGGCCTTTACAAATGGTGGTACATCTTTCCTGACTAAGGAACCACCTGTGACAAAAGCATGCTGACCTATTGACACGAATTGATGTACGGCTACCAAACCTGCTAAAATTACATTGTCACCTATGGTGACGTGACCAGCAAGTGTTGAATTATTTGAAAAAATACAGTTGTCGCCTACTAGACAATCATGAGCTACATGACAATAGGCCATAATCAAACAATTCTTGCCAATTACTGTTTTGTTGCGATCTGATGTTCCTTTGTGGATTGTTGCACATTCTCTTATGGTTGTTCCATTACCAATTCTTACGGTAGTTTCTTCCCCTTGGTATTTCAAGTCTTGTGGAGGCGCCGAAATTACCGCTCCTGGGAAAATATTACAATTTTTACCGATTCTTGCACCTTCCATTATCGTAACGTTTGAACCAATCCAAGTGCCATCTCCGATCGTAACGTTATTATGAATAGTGGTGAAAGGTTCTACGACCACGTTTTTTGCAATCTTGGCTCCTGGGTGAATATAGGCAAGCGGTTGGTTCATTTTAGTTCCCTTTTACTTTGATTATCTGTGCCATAATTTCAGCTTCAGAAGCGAGCTTACCATTTGTATATGCCTTCGCATGCATTTGGCAGAGTCCTCGACGTATGGGTTGCATTAAATCAAGCCTAAAAATAAGTGTATCACCAGGAACGACTTGTTGTTTATAGCGTACATTATCTATTTTTAAGAGGTATGTCAGATAGTTTTCAGGATCGGGTACCGTGGTCAACACCAAAATACCCCCTGTTTGTGCCATGGCCTCTAATTGTAAAACTCCTGGCATAACAGGTGCCCCTGGAAAATGTCCCACGAAAAAAGGTTCGTTCATAGTGACATTTTTGAGACCTATTACATGGGTCTCTGACAGTTCCAATATTTTGTCGACCAATAAGAAAGGAGGTCTATGTGGTAACATATCCATGATTTTGGTCACATCCATAAGAGGAGGTTGATTCAAATCAACGTCGGGTATGTTGTTCCGCCTTTCTGTTTTTATGATTTTGGATAATTTTTTAGCAAACTGTGTGTTCACATAATGACCGGGCTTGTTGGCAATCACCTTACCCCTAATTCTAGTACCGGCTAGTGCTAAATCACCAATAACATCCAACAACTTGTGCCTTGCAGCTTCATTTGGTTGATGTAGCGTCAAATTATCGAGAATTCCGTTCGGTTTTACGGAGAGTTTTTCCTTATCAAATGCTTTCTCAAGCTTTTTCATTGTGCTCTCGGAAATCTCCTTATCTACATAGACTATAGCATTATTGAGGTCACCGCCCTTAATCAATCCATGCTCTAATAAGGCCTCAAGCTCATGTAAAAAACTAAAAGTTCTTGCATCGGCTATTTCAGTCTTAAAATCGGAAAGATTCTCTAAAGTGGCATTTTGGGTTCCCAATACCTTCGTCCCAAAATCTACCATCGTAGTCACCTGATAGGTGTCTGCAGGTATAATGGTTATGTCACTACCTGAGGCTTCATCCCTATAAGAAATAACATCTTTTACGACGAATTCCTCTCGGTCGGCTTCTTGCTCCTCTACCCCTACAATTTCCAAGGCTTCCACAAAATATTTGGAAGAACCATCCATAATTGGTGGCTCCGGGGCATTCAGTTCAATAAGAACGTTATCTATTTCCATACCTACCAGTGCCGCCAACACATGCTCGGAGGTTTGTATTTTCACTCCGTTTTTCTCTAAATTGGTACCTCTTTGCGTGTTAATGACATAGTTAGCGTCGGCCTCAATGACCGGCTGGCCTTCCAAATCAACACGTTTAAACGAGTAACCGTGATTTTCAGGAGCGGGTACGAGCTTCATGGTTACATCTTCACCCGTATGAAGGCCCACCCCTTTAAGGATAACCTCCTTTGCTATGGTTCTTTGTTTATTGTTCGTTGTTATCAAAGCTATACTTTTTGTCAAGTTCATTAATTTGAGTCACGATTTTCGGCAAGTTCTTAAAGTGCACATAGGACTTATTGTAGTCTCCATAGGCCAACGCAGGTGAGCCTTGTAGAATTTCACCATCCTTAATATTCCGACCTATACCGGATTGGGCCTGAATTCGCACATCATCACCGATAATGATATGGCCAACAATGCCGACTTGTCCACCAATCAAGCAACGCTTGCCAATTTTGGCGGAACCTGCAATTCCCGTTTGAGCAGCAATAACGGTATGTTCACCAATTTCAACATTGTGTGCAATCTGTATCTGATTGTCTAATTTTACTCCCTTTCTTAGAATTGTAGAACCTAGAGTGGCCCGGTCTATCGTAGTGCCTGCTCCAACATCCACGTCTTCTTCAAGAATTACATTTCCTGTTTGGGGTATCTTACTAAAAATCCCGTCCTTATTAGGAGCGAAGCCAAAACCATCTGAACCGACAATGGCCCCACTATGAATAACACAATTGTCGCCTACCACAGTATCCGAATAAACTTTCGCTCCGGAAAACAATGTTACATTATCCCCTAATTTCACATTTTCTCCGACATACGCATGAGGGTATATTTTCACTCCCTTACCCATAATGACATGGTCACCTACATAAGAAAAAGCTCCCATATAAAGGTTCTCACCATAGGTGGCACTTTCAGATAAATAACTAGGGTGTTCTACACCAACCTTAGCGTTTTTGACCTTGTCATAATATTCCAATAATTTCGAGAAAGATTCGTAGGCATCATCCACTTTTATCAATGTAGTAACTACCTCATGTTCAGGGATAAAATCTTTGTTCACTATAGTAACCGAGGCTTTGGTAGTATAGATGTAAGGTGTATATTTTGGATTTGCCAAAAAGGTCAGTGAACCTTTTTCACCCTCTTCTATCTTGGCTACTTTATGAACGGCTATTTCAGGATTTCCTTCCACTTCACCCTCTAAAATACCCGCAATCTGGCCTGCTGTGAAAATCATGAACACAAAAGTAAGAAAAATAGTTAAACAGATTCTTTGGGGTAGCAGATATAATATTTGGTCACCGTCTTTGTGAGGGCCTTCAAATTTAGATGATCGGAAGCTTTTGCAACATCAATGATTTTTCCGTTTTTCTTCAGAATATTTATATTCTGATAGGTGGAATCATAGGCCCTGTTTTCTATCTTGCCCGTGAATACAAAATAACCCGATTCTTCTTCGGAAACACCATGTTTCTCTCTAAAATTAGCAGCGTACTCAAGAAGCATATCTTCCTTTATTGGTTTCTTTTTTAACTTTATCTTCAACAACGTTCTATTGATTACCATACGACACAAACGAGATAATACGAAATCTTGATGCCCTTGCCACCCTTTAATAGCCGACAACAAATCGATGTCGTCTAATTGGGCAAACTTGTCCAAAACGTCCGAATTGAAATTATCTTTTGTGATTTTATTCTCCATGAAGAATAAAAAAACAGCACTACATTGCAGTTGAACGCCTTGTTCTAAAAGCATTTTTGCCCGCTTTAGAATACGTATCAATAATTGCTCGGCAACGATGCCCGTTTTATGCAGGTATACTTGCCAATACATAAAGCGTCGGGCCATCAAAAACTTCTCTACCGAATAAATGGCTTTTTCCTCCATCACCAATTCACCATTAAAAACAGTCATCATACTTATCAATCTTTCTGCATTGATATTCCCCTCAGCTACACCCGTGTAGAAACTGTCTCTCTTCAAGTAATCCAAACGATCCATATCTAGCTGACTTGATATCAATTGATTCAAAAACTTTTTAGGGTAATTGCCTTTGAAAATCTTGAGTGCCATCGTTAAACTTCCGTTAAACCTTAGGTTCAAATCTTCCATAAACAAGGTTGAAATGTGCTCATGATGCACACCTTCAACAATACTCTTTTCCATGGCATGTGAAAAAGGGCCGTGCCCAATATCATGTAGCAATATTGCACATAATAGACCTTCTTGTTCCTCATCGCTTATCTCAACCCCCTTAAAACGAAGTACTTGAATAGCTCGAGTCATTAAATGCATGCTACCCAAAGCATGATGAAAACGCGTGTGTTGCGCACCTGGATATACTAAATATGAAAGTCCCATTTGCGAAATTCTACGAAGGCGTTGGAAATATGGATCCGCAATCAGGTCGAAAATTAAGGTATTGGGAATTGTAATAAATCCGTAAATTGGATCATTGAATATTTTGAGCTTGTTCGATTTTGCCAAAATGGTATAGACTTTGCTGTGATTAGCTGGTCAAAGTTATTAAAACTAAGTCTATTGAGAACAGTTCATTTTATAAATTAAAATGTTACTGATTGGTTTTCGAATTTGGTCTACTAAGAAGGATAGAAAGTTGACCACCGGATAATTCTTTTCCCGTATATATGAATAAAATAACGATACTTTGGGTCGATGATGAAATAGACCTTTTAAAACCCCATATCATTTTTCTTCAAAATAAGAATTATGATGTCATTACCTGTCAAAGTGGTCAGGAAGCGCTTGAAGAACTTTCACAATCTAGAGTAGATATTGTTTTTTTAGATGAAAACATGCCCGGAATTTCAGGGCTGGAAACCTTGAATGAAATTAAGGTTATGAATTCAAGTTTACCGGTGGTTATGATAACCAAAAGTGAAGAGGAATTCATTATGGAAGAGGCCATTGGCTCTAAAATCGCAGATTATCTTATTAAGCCAGTCAACCCGAATCAAATTCTATTATCACTCAAAAAAAACCTGGATCATTCTCGTTTGGTTTCCGAAAAGACAACCGCCAATTATCAACAGGAATTCAGAAAGATTGCCATGGATTTATCTATGGTGAACTCTTATGAAGAATGGATAGATTTATATAAAAGACTCATTTACTGGGAGATGCGTCTAGAAGACATCGAAGACTCAGGAATGTTTGAAATATTGGAGTCGCAAAAAGTGGAGGCCAATAATCAGTTCGGCAAGTTTGTGGAGAAAAATTATGAAGATTGGTTTAGTGATGTGAATGGGCCTATTATGTCACATACCTTATTCAAAGAATGGGTGAAGCCAGAATTGGAAGAACAGTCAACACTTCTCGTTGTGATCGACAACTTGCGTTATGACCAATGGTTTGCTTTTGAAAATACCGTGAGTTCTTTTTATAAGAAAAGAGATGAAAAATCATACTTAAGTATTCTACCTACTGCAACCCAATATGCGCGCAATGCCATTTTTTCAGGACTCACTCCTCTAGCGATGGAAAAAAAATATCCTGATTGGTGGAAAAATGATACGGATGAAGGTGGTAAAAATCTCTTTGAGGATAAGTTCTTAGGAGAACAAATAAAACGGTTGGGGTTAGACCTCAAATGGGAGTATCACAAAATAACCAGTCTTAAACAGGGAAAGCATTTATCGCAAAATTTCCGTTCTCAAAAAGAAAATGACCTGACCGTCATTGTTTATAATTTCGTAGATATGCTATCGCATTCCAAGACCGAAATGGAAGTTATAAAAGAATTGGCCTCAAATGATAAAGCGTATCGTTCGTTGACACAAAGTTGGTTTAAGAACTCACCCCTCTTGGAAATCATACAACAAGCCCAAGCCATGGGCATGAAACTGATCATTACTACAGACCATGGTACCATTAATGTAAAACAACCTTCTAAATTGATCGGGGATAAAGATACTAGTCTAAATCTTCGTTATAAAACCGGAAGAAGCCTCTCCTATGAGGAAAAAGATGTGCTCGCGGCACAAGATCCAAGAAGTATTCATCTACCAAGCATTAATATGAGTAGTTCTTTTGTTTTTGCTAAGAACGACTTATTTTTTGCCTACCCGAACAATTATAATCATTATGTAAGTTACTATCGAAATACCTATCAACACGGTGGAGTTTCTCTGGAAGAGATGATTATTCCCTTTGTTGTTTTAGAGCCTAAATAACTAGGGTCTAATGTGAGGGGAGAATATATTGTAAAAGAACCAGAGCTCTTTAAAAATTAATAGTTTTTACTTTATACGAAAAGGAATAATATATTTGGCTTGTTTAATTATGCCATGTCAGCTGATACCAAATGACCTACACTTTAGATGACCTACAAATAGTCGCGCAAAACATCCTAAAAAATTCAAAATCAAAAGTTCTTTGCTTATATGGAGATATGGGTGCGGGTAAAACAACCTTGACCAAGGCTATAGTCAAAGAATTAGGTGGGGCAAATGATGTTAGTAGTCCTACTTTCGGCATTGTGAATGAGTATCATTTAAAAACAGGGGAGCTCCTGGGCTATCATTTCGATTTCTATCGTTTGAATGATGAAACCGAAGCCTTGGATATCGGTTTTGAGGACTACTTAAATGAAGATGTTTGGGTTTTTATCGAATGGCCAGAAAAAATTCCTTCTTTTCTTCCTAAGGATGCCACAAACATTCATATCAAAATTTTGGATAGTGAAACACGGGAATTAAATATCTCCCAAGCTTCAATTTGGTAACACCGTTTTACCAAAAAGTTTACTTTTCCATCGCCTCAAAAAGAGCTAAGAAATATTATTTCTCGGTCATCTCAATTCGTGCGTATCGGTTTTACCGGCTTTTTATTGTATAAATTTCGATGAATGGGAAAAAAATCGACAAAAGTGCTCATATTTACGTCAAAATGCATTTTTTTAACATAAAAAACTAAAATAACAGACCTTTATTTCATACTTTGCCCGAAATTTAATTGTCCGATTTCTAACTAAAAACTTATGAAAATGAAAGCAAAAAAAATCATCTTTGGCCTTATGGCTTGTTTATTGCTAGTAGCCGTGTCTTGTGAGCCAAATTCTACCGCTCAGGAAGATGACATGTACGAAGTAGGGGTAGATAAAAGCAAGCTTATTAACGGGGATAATAAAAAGGGATAAGTTAATTTTTTGAAAAATGTAAAAAGGGCAATCATAAATTGCCCTTTTTTTCGTTGTTGATTCTCAAGGGGAACACATTCAAAGAATTATGAATAGAGATGTAGACAGCAAAAGAGGGAAAGCAAGGAAAAAAATATTCATAGAAACTTTTCTTGCTTTTTTCATAGTGATATCACCTTTCATATTTAAGATGCATGAGTACGTGTCAAGCGACCCGGACGCAACACTCAATTTTTTTGGTTATACGATTGATAAGAACGGCTTTCCCAATATCAACGTTTATATTTGGTTTCTTTTAGGGAAAATCGTCCCTCTTTATCTTCTATTAATTTGGTTTTTCACGTGTAAACATTGGTGGTACCATATAATTATCATTCCCGTCTTGATGTATGCCTTTCAAATTTTTGAAGGAGTCATTTCTGAGGACAATTATATAGATACTGACAATATTTTTTGGCTTCTTCCCTTTTGTATGATTGTAGTACCTTTTGTCTACTTCATACGTATTCGGCTCTATGACAAACATGTTCATGGTATTGATCTAGAAGCTATGGAAGTTGAACTTAATGCATTAAAGGAAAAAAGGTCCAAAATCAAAGTTCGAAAAAAGAAAGACCTAGAACAACAGAGTCCCGTTACTGTAGAATATCGCTCACTTTCTGAATGGCTTGATGCCAAACTATCTACCAATAATCTAGAGCAGATTTTCAAGCAATTTCAGAGTCAAATAAAAAACTGGACTCATTTGAAGTTTTAAACGGTTTTTCTCTTCACCTTTTATCATTCCAAGCATTTTCATTTTAAAATTGTAAATTTGATTTGATGGTGAATCCATCTTGAACAATTCCCATTCATGGACCAACCTTTTAGTAAGCAACAATTACTACCTCAAGAAGAAACCTTGGAAGTTCTCAAACAAAAAGGTGAACTTTTTATCGGTGTACCGAAAGAAAATCAGTATCAGGAAAAAAGAATCTGTCTTACCCCTGATGCAGTAACCGCCATTACTGCGAATGGTCATCGGGTCATGATAGAGTCTGGCGCTGGCGAAGGTGCTTTTTATTCAGATGTAGAATATGCCAATGCGGGTGCTGAAATCGCCAAAGACCCCAAGAAGGTCTTCGGTTGTCCATTGATACTTAAAGTGGAACCCCCAACTTTTGCGGAAATCAAAATGATGAATCCGCAGAGCAC
>CAZTLZ010000041.1:0-21054 GCA_964614665.1 uncultured Maribacter sp. | reverse complement strand
AAGAAAGTAAAATGTAAGCCTAAAGTGACCTATAAGAGTGCATTATATAAAAACCCAATCGGTTGTTTGACAGTCATGTATGACGTCAATTTCTTTGGAAAACAATACATGCCATCCATTCGAAAGCGTCAAGATTACGCACTTTGGCTGAATTTACTAAAAAAAACCAATGGGTATGGTTTGAATGAATGCCTGGCCAGTTATCGTACGGGAAATGAATCCATTTCCGCTAATAAATTGGATTTGCTCAAATACGAATGGAAGATTTATCGCGATGTTGAAGGGCTATCTTGGTTCAAATCCGCATTTTATTTACTTTCCGCTATTAGTTTGAAATTGAAAAGTTACTTTTGATTTACTGAAAAGTGACCTGACCATGGCCCGACCGTCCATTCTTAATTCCGTTGAACGCAAGTTTATTCTACTAGTTGTAGATGTTGCGATTATTGTTGCGGCCATTAATGTTTTGGTCAATTTTGCGATTGATGCGGAATACATCTCGTTAAGACTAAAGATAGGGGTATTTGGTTTTGGTATATTCACCTATCTGGTTTTAGCCTATGTGCTTGAATTCTATAACCTTGAGAAGATTACAAAACGAAGATATATTTTATCTCAGTCGCTATATATCAGTGCTATATTTGTATTTATAGTATTCATTTTTGCGGTATTAGTTTATGATGTAAGTTTTTGGCGTTTTCCGCTTCTTTGTTTTTTACTGCTTACTCCTATACAAATTGCAGGTTGGCGGTTATTGTTTCGAAATGTTTTTGATATAATACCGGACACTAAAAATGTGCTATACCTATATGACGAAAATACCTATGGCAGTCTTCAAGATGATATCAAAGTCATCAATGGAGATGACAGAAAAACCTTCTATAGGGTAAAACTTACCTATTCTTTGCAAAAGGACTCCGCGGTGAATAAGAAGTTCTTTTTATCTGCGACGGACAAAATAGACGCTGTAATTGTCAATATTAAATCGTACAATGATTTGCCTCAAAGTCTCGAAAATATGGTTTTAAAGTCCATATTAAATGGTAAGGAGGTCATTTCATTCACTACTTTTTATGAAAACACCTATGAGGCGATGCCCATCAAATCCCACAATGATAGTTTTTATGAGATTTTACAATTGCGAACAAAAAAAATCAGATACTTGCAACGCATATTTAGTTTTTTGATTAATTACTTTCTTTCGCTTATCGTCGGAATTATTTTCTTGTTAAGTATACCTTTTGTGTGGATATTGAATATGTTCTTTAATAAAGGGCCACTTTTCTATACTCAAGATAGGGTTGGACTACATGCAAAGGAATTCAAAATATATAAATTCCGGTCTATGGTGGTCAACGCGGAAAGTCAAGGGGCTAAGATGGCGACCAAGAACGATTCTCGAATCACACCTTTTGGAAGGGTTCTGCGGTTATTCAGAATTGATGAATTACCTCAAATTATATCGGTCGTCAAAGGAGATATGCAATTTATCGGCCCAAGACCGGAGCGAAGGGTCTTTGTAGATGAATTGAATAAGTTGACCCCTTTCTACAATGTGCGTCACTTAATTCAACCGGGAATCACAGGCTGGGCACAGGTAAAATATAAATATGGGGAGAATCTGGAAGATTCGATCAAAAAATTGGAATACGATTTTTATTATATCAAGAATAGATCTATTACGCTTGATTTACGTATTATATTCAAAACGATTACGACGGTTTTATTCTCGAGAGGCGTTTGAAACAAGAGTTTTGACTGCCTAATTTGTAGTTTGCCTAGAATAGTTGTGCATTCGTTTGGTCAAAATTACTTTTGTCTCTCAATTTTTAGAAAATTCATACGTTACATAGTCAAACACCACCTATTTCATGAAGCGAATCTTAATTACTGGCGCAGCAGGTTTCTTGGGCTCACACCTATGCGACCGATTTATCAAAGAAGGTTTCCACGTTATTGCTATGGATAACCTTATAACTGGAGACCTCAAAAATATTGAGCACCTATTCAAACTAGAGAATTTTGAATATTATCATCACGATGTGACCAAATTTGTTCATGTTCCAGGTCAATTGGATTATATTCTGCATTTCGCTTCACCTGCTAGCCCTATCGATTATCTGAAGATTCCTATTCAAACACTGAAAGTAGGGGCTTTAGGAACACACAACCTTTTGGGTTTAGCTAAGGAAAAGGATGCCAGAATTTTAATAGCCTCGACTTCTGAGATTTATGGAGACCCTTTGGTTCACCCTCAAACCGAAGAGTATTATGGAAACGTAAATACTATTGGTCCAAGAGGGGTTTATGATGAGGCCAAGCGTTTTCAAGAATCGATTACTATGGCCTATCATCGTTTTCACGGGGTTGAAACGCGTATTGTGCGTATTTTTAACACCTATGGACCGAGAATGAGACTTAACGACGGTCGTGTAATCCCGGCTT
The DNA here is from genome assembly GCA_964614665.1 of uncultured Maribacter sp. Taxonomy (GTDB): domain Bacteria; phylum Bacteroidota; class Bacteroidia; order Flavobacteriales; family Flavobacteriaceae; genus Maribacter_C. Next base: position 18,609 of record CAZTLZ010000041.1, on the reverse strand, counting down.
TTATGGGGCAAGCCTTAAGAGGTGAAGACCTTACCGTTTTTGGAGATGGCTCACAAACACGTTCCTTTTGTTATGTTGATGATGAAATTGAGGGAATATATCGATTATTGATGAGTGACTATGCCTTGCCGGTTAATATTGGAAATCCACATGAAATCACGATAGGTGACTTTGCAGAGGAAATTATAAAACTCACCAGGACAACTCAAAAAGTGATTTACAAAGATTTACCACAAGACGACCCGATGCAACGACAGCCTGATATTTCCAAAGCCAAAGAGATTTTAGGCTGGGAGCCTAAAGTAGGCCGAGAAGAAGGGATGCGAAAAACATTCGAATATTTTAAAACTCTGTCCAAGGATGAGTTAGAGCGCACGGAACATCGTGATTTTACCCGACGAAATAAAAAGTAAGTAAAACTTTGCGAAATGTTTAAAGAACCCAGCCAATTCGGCTGGGTTTTTTAATGAAAACATTTGGCACTAGGAACGAAGCACAGTTTTTCAGAGAAAGTCCTCAAAAATGCCAATTTCTTGGCATCTTCTAAACTATATAAATCGTATACGATTATTTTGATTATCAATAAAACCCCGTGTTTAGAGTCGATAAAGGGATTTATTTAATCGTTGAATAGCACAATTGGAGCTAAGATCTAATGATAGTTGATATTTTGATTATTACCGCCAAATCGTAATATCAAAGACTCAGTTTTGTGTCTTTTTGGATTAGTTTTCAATCTAAGTAAATACTTTTAGTAGAACGAGGCATCACTATTGCTAGAACATTTCTATTTTTGCGGCAAACCTTAAGAAATGAACGTTCTTATTCTTGGATCGGGAGGTCGCGAGCATACGCTAGCCTGGAAGTTAAGCCAGAGCCCAAAATTGAAAAAATTATTTGTAGCTCCAGGTAATGCAGGTACTGCTACAATGGCCCAAAACATACCGATTGGTGTAAATGATTTCGAGACGATTAAAAAATTTGTGCTAGTTGAGAACATAGAAATGGTCGTGGTGGGCCCTGAGGATCCTTTGGTCAATGGAATTCACGACTTCTTCTTAAACGATAGCGAATTAAGAAATGTCATGGTGATAGGTCCTCAAGAGGAGGCGGCCAAGCTTGAAGGGAGCAAAGAATTTGCCAAAGAATTTATGATGCGCCATAACATTCCCACAGCCGCTTATCAGAGCTTTACTGTGGCTAGTTTAGAAGAAGGCTATTCTTTTCTTGAGACCCTAAATCCGCCCTATGTATTAAAGGCCGATGGTTTGGCGGCTGGTAAGGGGGTAGTTATTTTACAAGATCTAGAGGAAGCTAAGGCTGAGCTGAGTTCCATGTTGGTCGATGCGAAGTTTGGTGGAGCAAGCACGAAAGTGGTAATTGAAGAGTTTTTGGACGGTATTGAACTAAGTGTTTTTGTATTGACTGACGGCAAAGGTTACAAAGTTCTGCCGACGGCTAAAGACTATAAACGTATTGGTGAAGGAGACAAAGGACTCAATACAGGCGGAATGGGGGCTATTTCCCCAGTTCCTTTCGTTGATAATGCTTTTATGGATAAAATCCACGCGCAAATTGTCAAACCTACCGTAGAAGGCCTTAGAAAGGATAATTTACCTTATAAGGGGTTTATTTTCATTGGGCTTATCAAAGTAGGGGATAATCCCAAGGTAATTGAGTACAATGTTCGTATGGGAGATCCCGAGACAGAAGTTGTAATACCGCGAATAAACAATGATTTTCTTGAAGTTTTACAGGCCGTCGGCCAAGAAAAGTTGGATGAAGTGATGTTGGAACTTGACAGTCGTACGGCGGCAACGGTCATGTTGGTTTCTGGAGGATATCCAGAAGCGTATGAAAAAGGGAAAGAGATTACGGGTTTCGATGAAATTCAAGATTCACTCGTCTTCCATGCGGGAACAGTACTCGAAGAGGGTAGAACAATAACAAATGGCGGTAGGGTTATGGCAATTACCTCCTTTGGAGGTGATTTCAAGCAAGCACTAATTAAATCTTATCAAAACATCGAAAAACTACATTTTGATAAGATGAATTATCGCAAGGATATAGGATTTGATCTATAAATACGAATGAGAAGAAATACTCTTGTCCTCTTCTCCATTATCATTGTATTTTTTTAACTCAAGCATCCAATAAACAAAAGCGACCATTCCGATAATGGCCAACAACCAGTTCACAGTATTCGAAGCCCACCAGTTTTCCATAAAGCGGAAGAAGTCATAGGGCCAAAAAAGTACGTTTACGAATAAATCCTCAATGCCTTCAAAAAATGCTCTCATCTTAATAGTATATTTACCTTGCAAAAATAACGCATAAAAGACAACTTGCAAAATCCCAAACCAGTTAAACAATGATTTCAAATATTTTTGGAAAAACAAAGCCAATAAACTACATCATTGTCTTGAGTTTTTTATTCTTTTTTTATTGGTTCGTTCACTTTGTAATGTTCATTAAAGAGTACACCTCAGAGGAGTTAGGTGTAAAACTAATGGCGTTGATGATGCTATTTTTTAGCATTTTTATGGTCAATTTCATCATAAAACGGAACAAATTGACTGATGTAAATGCATTCGCAATTTTGTTCTATGCTATTTTTATCATCGTTTTTCCAGAAACACTACTTGACAATGATGCTATTTTTTGCAGTATGTTCTTATTGTTTGCCTCAAGACGATTGATTAGCATTCGATCACTAAAAAATATCAAGGTTAAGGTTTTTGACGCCACAATTTGGATTCTAGTTTCAAGTTTTTTTTATGATTGGGCGATATTGTATTTGCTTCTTGTATTTGCCGCCATTTATATCTATGAACCAAAGAATGTTAGGAATTGGATGGTTCCTTTTGCTGGACTCTTTACAGTTTTCGCGATTGGGTATGGCGTCTTGATTTTGGCAGGAAATACGGATTTCCTGACTGAACATTATCAACTTCAATTCAATTTTGATAAATTTTATTTTCTAAATCTGGTAAATAGCTCGAAGTTGATACTTTACGTATTCTTAGTTTTGATATTGAGCATCTATGCATTTTTAAAACTCGGAAAAGCGGGCTTCGGGAAAATTGTCACAATGCGTTTGATTGCGCTTTCATTTATCATTGGCCTTGCGGTCAAAATTTTGACAAAATCAGCCGATGACTACCCCATTATGATTACTTTTTTCCCCGCTGTTATTTTTGTTACTAATTATGTCGAATCAATCAAAAAGGCCAACATCAAAGAATTGGTGCTGATTGCTTCAATTTCTATCCCTATCATGGTGCGATTCTTTGGGGTTATGGTTGGATAATTATGATAACTTTGCAGAAAATAGATGAGTATGTTCAGCGATATGGCCTTTAGCATTTTTGAGGAGAGCATCAACAAATATCATATTGTTGATGACGTTTATCAATCATTCGAAAACCCTTACCCCAAAGACGGTATTTCACATTTGTTATATCGAAAAAATTGGATAGACACAGTACAATGGCATTATGAGGATATCATTCGCGACCCAAATATCGATCCCGACGCGGCATTGACCCTAAAGCGCAAAATAGACTCTAGTAATCAAGACCGAACCGATTTGGTAGAGTATATCGACAGTTATTTTTTAAATAAGTACCAATCGGTACAAATTGAAGATAAAGCTACCATAAATACCGAAAGTCCAGCTTGGGCCATTGATAGATTATCTATTTTGGCTTTGAAAATTTACCACATGAATGAGGAGGCGACCCGAACTACTGCAGCCCCTGAACACTTGGAGAAGTGTCAAACCAAACTAAATGTACTACTAGAGCAAAAGCAGGATCTTTCAACGGCTATTGACCAATTATTAGAAGACATCGAAAAAGGCAAAAAATACATGAAGGTTTACAAGCAAATGAAGATGTATAACGACGATGAATTGAACCCCGTACTTAGGAGCCAAAAGTAAGCACTAAATTTTTCCATGAAACCTATAAAACATCTTCTTGTCATACGCTTATCTGCTATGGGAGATGTTGCGATGATGGTTCCTGTTCTAAAGGCGTTTTGTGACGAATACCCCCAGGTTGATGTGACCGTTTTAACCAAAGAATTTTTTGCCCCCTTGTTTTCTCAGTTGCCCAAAGTGAACATACTTGTAGCAGAGGTTAAAGGAAGACATAAAGGTGTTTTTGGGCTTCGAAGGTTATATAAAGAATCGAAGTCTAAAAACATAGACGCTGTTGCTGACCTACACAATGTGCTGCGCAGTAATGTTTTAAAATTATTTTTCAAACTTGGTAACTATAGGTTGGCTCAAATTGATAAGGGAAGGTCAGAAAAAAAAGCACTCATTTCTGGGAAACAGGAGCAATTTAAACCACTTAGAACTACCCATGAACGTTATATAGACGTTTTTAAACAACTGGGATTTGAATTGAAACTATCCGAAACCTCGGTTTTGGATCGGATGTCTCCAGACGAACAAGTACTTCAAGTTTTAGACAGTAATGGAAAAAAAAACATTGGAATTGCCCCTTTTGCTGCTTTTAAAGGAAAAATGTACCCCAAGAACTTGATGGAAAAAGTTATGTCGGATTTAGATGCCTCCGACAATTTCAACATACTGCTTTTCGGAGGTGGAGAAAGTGAACTAGAACAACTTTCCCTTTGGGAAAAAAAGTTTCAAAACATTACCAATGCTTCTGAGAAATTGTCGTTCGAGGAAGAATTACAACTCATATCGAATTTGGATCTTATGGTTGCCATGGATAGTGGGAATGGACATTTGTCAGCTATGTATGGTGTGCCTACAATTACGCTATGGGGAGTCACACATCCATATGCCGGATTCGGACCCTATGGGCAACCTTTGGAAAACTCGCTAATGGCGAATAGGAAAGAATTCCCGTCTATTCCAACCTCAATTTACGGGAATAAAATGCCCATGGGATATGAAAAAGCGATGGAAACAATTTACCCCAAAGAAATTTTGAAAAAAATCGAAAAACTAACTACTAGTAAATAGTATTATTCGGTTGATTTTCAGATTTGGACTCAATGGCCTTAAAATATTGGCGCAATTGTGACATAAAACGATATTTCCTTGCACTCGGAGCAGTCTCAACCATCAAGGTTCGAATACCTAAGAACGAGCTCATTAAATAGATAGCTACGCCTTCAGCATCTACGTGCCTATCAATATGACCATTGAATTTTCCGCGCTGAACTGCTGAAACAAGAGTAACTTCCCAAATTCTCAAAATCTCGTTGAGGTGTTTCATGATTTCTGGGTTTCGGCCATTGAACTCATTGATAAAATTGTTCAAAACAAATCCAAAGTCCAACTCGTTATGAACCGCTGTCTCCAATGCGTTTTCAAAACAATTGGTAATTAGTTCTAAAGTATTCTCATGACCCTCAATAGGTTCAATGAGCATACTATATACTTTTCGAACGACTAGTTGTTCAATTATTTGAATGAAGAAATCTTCCTTTGATTCAAAGTGGTAATAGAAGGCACCTTTTGAAAGAGATAGCTCTTTTAGAATGTCGTCAATACTGGTATTGTAATACCCGTTTTTGTAGAATAAATTCAAGCCAGTGACTTGCATACGTTGCATGGTGGCCATGCGTTTTAAGCTTTTTTCCATAAGACATAGGGTTTAGTTAAAACCGACCAACAGGTCGGATATACATAACTTAAAAAATTATACTTTGGTATATGACTATAGATATTTTAAACAAAAAAACCGTTGAACTGCCTTAAAAGATTGAAAAAGGCCCCTATTTTGATTGAAGGGGACCAGTTGGTCTGTTTTAGTTGGGTTTTGAAAACTATGAAATAGTTTAAAAGCATAAAAAAGCCAAAACAACAACAGCTGCTTTGGCTTCTGAAATGCTAAATTTCACTCTAAAATACCGTCTTAAGTGACAACGCCTTGACAACTACTTCCGGCCCCTGCAGTACAACCGTAACAATGTTGGGAGATGACGATATTTCTATCGTTTAAAATATCTTCATTGTAGTCTTTAATGTGTTTTACTTTACTGGCCACTTTCAAATCAAGCATCTGATTGAAATCACAATCGTAAATCCATCCATCCCAACTAATAGAAATAGTATTGGTGCACATTATATTTTTTACAGCTGCCGGATTGTATGCATCTACCAAGGCATACATATAGTCCTCATAATTTTCAGAAGCGATTAAATAGTCCAGGAAACGGGCGATAGGTAGATTGGTAATAGCAAAAAGATTGTGGAATTGAATTCCAAAATCTTCGTCCAAGGCTTTTTTAAAGTCACCTTCAAGGGCCATTTGGTCACCCGGTAAATAGGCTCCTGACGGGTTGTAAACCAAATCTAAACGCAAATCGCTGTTGGGCATACCATAACCAACTGCGTTCAACTCTTGCAAAGCTTTGATCGATTTATCAAAGACCCCATCACCACGTTGCTTATCGGTTTTGCCGCGTGTATAATGCGGCATTGAGGAGATTACGTGTACATTGTGTTTTTTGAAAAATTGCGGCAAATCATGATACTTCTTATTCGCTCGAATAATTGTTAGGTTCGAACGAACAATAAAGTCTTTGATACCTGCCTTTGCAGCTTCTTCAACAAACCAGCGGAAATCTGGATTCATTTCGGGCGCACCTCCGGTCAGGTCTAGTGTATGTGCACCGGTGTTACGAATAATCTCTAAACATTGCTTCATCGTCTCTCGAGTCATAATCTCTTTACGGTCCGGTCCGGCATCTACATGACAATGTTCACATACTTGGTTGCACATGTAGCCCACATTGATCTGTAAGATTTCTAATTTTTTTGGTCGCAACGGAAACTTTCCGATGTTCGCGATTTTATCCTTGAAATATGGAAGCTCGCCATTCGCGAATAGCCCCCCATTCAAAATTTCAATCTGCTTATTCGATACGGCAAGTTCATCTTGTCGTGCCTTTAGTGATTTTGTAGCCATTCTTACTTGTTGTCGGTTGCCGGTTTTTCGTTGCTGGCATTACTGAAAACCATCAACTATAAACTAGCGACTATTTTACATACTTAACTTGTTATATTTATTCATCATTTGAACGCCATGAACCAAAGTCGCACCACTTTCTATTGCTGCACCGGCATGAACGGCCTCCATCATTTCCTCTTTGGTAATACCTTTCTCAAGCCCGTCTTTGGTATATGCATCTATACAATACGGGCATTTGACTACATGGGCCACGGCCAATGCGATTAATGATTTCTCTCTGGCACTAAGAGCTCCTTCTTCAAATACTTTTCCATAATAATCGAAGAACTTGTTACCGAGTTCCTCGCTCCATTCTGTAATCTTTCCGAATTTTCGCAAATCGGCTGCGTCATAATAAGGGTTTGCCATAGTGTGACTTTTTTAAACGTGATTGATTAAATACCTCCGCATAACGTTGTTATCGAAGGCATTTTCTAGAGTTGATAAAAAATTAGGAAAAAGAAGAAAAAGGTGATCCTTTGTTAAATGGAGTTTGTGCGCAATAAACGTGGGTAGAAAATAATTTTGGAAAAACTGTTTTTAAGTTTTTAGAAGCAATGGATAACACCAAATCTCGAATAGTTCTGTTGAGACCAAATTTTTGTTCCGCAATAATAATAACATCTTGAAAAGTATCGATATCGACCAGTTGAGGTAGCAGGAATCGTTCATTGTTGTCACCTGCAAACAAATTGAGTACCTGTTGGCTAATTTTTGAAGTTTGCCAGGACAACGTTACTAAATCCGCCTTTTTGAAGTCTTTGTAATGTAGCCCCATCAAATAAAAACCGCCATCTGCCGCGGGTCCAAGAACCAATTTGCTATTATCCAAAGCCATCGTTGCATTTAAGATGTGTTCTTTGGTCAGATGTGGACAATCATTTCCGACGGCTATAATTCGATGATATCCTTGATCGAACACTTGTTGAATAGCATTGGAAAAACGTTCTCCAAAAGAAACACCTTGTTGCGTTTTTTCTGTTAGATGGTAAAAAGGAATACCTGTATCTTCAACTGTTTTTAGGGTATGGCGGTTGAGAGTATCGAATAGAAATTTGCCACGGTTGATTTTTTTGTGCTTCAATTCTTCTTGCGAAGAGCGAGCAAAAATCAAAACGGCCGTTCGATGTTTCGGAATGAGGTTCATTTAAGATGATACTTCGGTAAAAATAGGATAAATCTGCATCTATGGTTTGGTCGAGAACAATGTTTTTTGATTACATTAAAATAGAATTTTGTTTTAAGTACTTTTATCACGGTTTGGCATGTTTGCCAAAGTAGCTTTGAGATGAGGGTAGAAGAATTACAATCAAAATCCATAGGTTTGGTCCTTTCTGGAGGGGGTGTACGAGGTATGGCCCATATCGGTGTTCTGCGTGCATTAGAGGAATATGGAATTTCTGCCCATCTTGTCTCAGGTAGTAGTGTCGGGGCTTTAGTAGGGGCGCTATATGCTAATGATATTCCAGTGGCCGACATGCTCACTTTTTTTAAGGAAACCCCTTTATTTAAATACAATTTCATTACAATTTTAAAACCTGGACTTGTAAATACCGAACGGTATTTTGATGTTTTTTACGAGTATTTTCCTGAAAATAGTTTTGAGTCTTTATCAAGAGAACTATTTGTTGTGGCAACGAATCTTCAGAAAGGCAGTGAGCAGTTTTTTCACACGGGTCAGTTAATCCACCCATTGCTTGCCTCGGCAGCCCTGCCGCCTGTATTTAGCCCCGTTGTAATAGAGAACTGCCTTTATGCTGATGGCGGTATTATGAATAATTTTCCCATTGAACCCACTTTGGGCAAAGTCGACTATATCATTGGTAGTAATGTTTCAGTTATCAATGAGGTTGAAAAGAAGGCTATCAGTTCATCTTTTCAGTTAGCTAGTCGTACAACCGCCCTTATGATCTATGCAATCAATCGAAAGAAAATTAGCCAATGCAATATGGTTTTTGAGCCGACGGAGCTTGAAAATATAGGGGTTTTGGATAAGGCGGGTTTAGAGAAAGCCTATGTTATTGGTTATGAACATGCTTCAAAAAAATTAGAGCAGGCCCTGAGATAAAACCGTGCCGTTTCACAGTTGAAGAAGAGTAACCAACTAAACATCGTCATAGTTGACTTTCAACGTAGCAGAGGTCGGGTGCGCCTGACAGGTTAGAATAAAGCCCTCCTCAATTTCACCATCGGTAAGGATTTGATTTTTTACCATATCGGCTTTTCCTTCGGTAATTCTGGCAATACAACTACTGCATACACCTCCTTGACAAGAGTATGGCACATCAATATTTTCCTTTAGAACAGCATCAAGGACTAGCATTTTTTTATCCATGGAAAACGAAAAAGTCTCATCATCTACAACAACTTCTATTTGCGTTTCACCAGCTGCAGAAACGGGTAATACTTCTTTAATTTCTGTGGTTGTAAATAGCTCGAAATGTATTTTATCTGAAGCGACTTCATTTTCTTTTAAGGTATCGCTAACCAAATGAATCATGGGTTCAGGGCCACATAGGTAATAGGCATCGAAGTCAATATCTTCATGCTTGTTCTTCAACACATAGTTGATGGTCGACATATCTATACGACCAAAAAGGGAGTTGTTCGAACGGGTTTCACTATTGGTGAAATAAATGAAAAATCGATTCGAATGATCGAGCTGCATTTTCACTAAATCCGTGTAATACATGGTTTCTTTTTCAGATTTATTCCCATATACCAAAACGAAGACATTCTCTGGATGGCTGTCCAATACCGTTTTTGCAATGCTCAGAATAGGGGTTATACCGCTTCCCGCGGCAAAAGCAGCTATGCTTTTAGAATGCTCAGTAGGGTCAAAAACAAAACGGCCTTCTGGTGGCATCACCTCCAAAGCATCACCCACAGCTAATTTGGTATTTGCATAATCAGAAAAACCACCCCTATCCACCTTCTTTATGCCAATAGTAATGGTGTCCAGACTTGGAACTGAACTGATAGAATAAGCCCTGCGTAATTCTTTCCCTTTGATTTCTTTCTTTATGGTGATATACTGGCCGGCAGAAAAAGCAAAGGTCTGTATCAATTCTTTTGGAATCTCTAAAGTTATTGCCACGGCGTTCGGTGTCAATATTTTAATATTTTTTACCCGTAGGGAATGAAAATCGGCCATATTTAAATTTTGGTGCAAAAATAGGCATTGATTAGGCCATATAAAATTGGATAGCTAAAAAATAATCCCTTCTTTGTATTTAGATTTTCGAGCAATCCGGGCTTTTTTTGGTAAGATGTAAAAAAAATTCAAAAAGTGTCCGGAAATCCAAATAACAGGACGTCATAAGGACAAATAATTTTAATAACTTTTAAAAGTAAGAACATGAAAGATTTTATGATGATTTTTATTGGAGCCGACTATCAAGAGTTGGGCCTTTCACCGGAACAATTACAGGATCGTATGGGCAAATGGTTTGCTTGGGGCGAGAAAATGGGCGCTCAGGGTATTCTAAAAGGAGGCGAGGCTTTGGTTCCGAATATTAAAAGAATAATTGGAAATGATAGAACCGTGAGCGATGGACCTTTTGCAGATAGCAAAGAAATCATTGGGGGCTATTACACGGTATCTGCTGAAAATGCCGACAAGGTTGTTGAAATTGCCCAAGATTACCCTGATTATGATTTGGGGGGCACTGTCGAAATTCGTGAAGTAATGGTTTTTGATAGATAATGGAGCAAAAAATTGTCGACCATCTTTTCAGACACCATTACGGGAAGATGGTCGCCATTTTAACCCGGTTTTTTGGGTTATCTCATATTGAAACAATTGAAGATGCGGTTCAAGACACATTTATAAAAGCCACACTTCAATGGCGAAAACAACTTCCTGACAATCCAGAGGCGTGGTTGACTCAAGTTGCTAAAAATCGCACTATAGACTTACTTCGTAGCATCAAGGCGGAGAAGAATAGGATTGAACAAGTAAGTAGTGGTGCCTCATCAATACCTCTGAATGAACTTTTCTTAGATTATGAAGTAGCTGATAGTCAACTTCGTATGATTTTCGTGGCGTGTCATCCGAATTTAAAACCTCCAGAACAAATCGCTTTTGCTTTAAAAACGATTTCAGGTTTTAGTACTAAAGAAATAGCCGCTGCCTTGTTGACCAAGGAGGAAACAATTGCCAAAAGACTTCAACGAGCAAGGAAAACGATTATAAAAAACAATATTCGTTTTGACTTCCCCGCTCCATCAAATGTGCAAAATCGATTGAGCAGGGTCATGGAAGTGGTTTATTTGACCTTTAATGAAGGGTTTCATTCTACCAATAGTAATGAGTTGATTCGTGAAGACCTTTGTGGTGAGGCAATCCGCTTATGTAAACTTCTACTAAAAAAGGAAGAATTTAGGTCAGGAAGTCTATACGCATTGTTTGCCCTGTTATGTTTTCATGCTTCGCGATTGAAAAGCAAGACTAATGAAGCCAATGAAATTGTGGATATTCGAGAACAAGACCGCACTAAATGGCATTTTCCTCTTATTGAAATGGCGAATCGCGCCATGAATAAATCCGCCGATTATGAAGATGTTTCAAAATATCATTATGAAGCAACAATTGCATTCGAGCATATTAGGGCAAAAACCTTTGAAGAGACTAATTGGGAAAACATCCTCATGATGTATTCAAAGTTGTACGAATTGCAACCAAATTCTTTCACACTATTGAACATCGCAATTGTCAATTTGCAATTGGATAGGTTGAAGAATACCAAAAAAATGTTGGAAGAACTTAGAATCGATGACCTCGAACAAAGGCAATATCTATATTTCGGATGCTATGCGGAATACTATTTAAAGCAGGGTGAAAAAACTTTGGCGAAATCATATTTTGAAAAAGCGATTGCCAAAACTTCAAATAGTCTTGAAAAGGACTATTTAATCAAGAAATTACAGTTACTACGTGACCAATCTTAGATGAAAAAACAGGTTCATTCTTTACTAAAAACCATTTGAAATTTAAAAAACAGATAATTTTAAGAACCGACCAAGCGGTCTGTTTTAGCTCAACCAAATTCTATTGAAATATTGGTTTAACTCGATTTTGAGCCTAAAACTTCTTATGAAATACAAAACCTGCGATAATTTTTAGCTAATTCTCAGCTTTTCCGACCCATCAGTCTGTAAAAATTATGTTTACCCCTACTTAATTTCCAGCCAAAAACGGAGTTCTACGGAAAAGAAGTGGCTTTTTCTATTAGAACCTGTGTAACAACTTCAATTGAAAACCAAAATAAATGACCTTAAAATCCGCATTCTTCCACATTACCACCAAAGAATGCATTTTATCGATGAAGTACATAATAATACTGTTGTTTTTCAGTTAAGTTTACAGACGAATACATGCAATTTTGAACTTTAGAATTAAACTATTTATATCCGCTTTTCTTGGGGCTCTTCTTTTTAATGCCTGTTCGGTAAAAAAAGATAAATTCATTAACCGGAACTGGCATGCCCTGAATACCAAGTACAATGTACTTTACAATGGTAATATTGCCTTTGAAACCGGTCGTGAAGAACTCAATACTAGTTATAAAGACGACTATTGGGAAGTACTTCCCGTAGAGCGCCTACAAGTAACGGAGGAAATTAGACTCGATTCAGAGGACAATAATCCTAATTTCATTATTGCTGAGGAAAAAGCGACAAAGGCTATACAAAAGCATAGTATGGACATCAAAGATGAAGAACGTAATCCTCAGACGGATGAGGCTTTTCTTCTATTGGGTAAGGCTCGATATTTCGACCAGCGATATATTCCAGCTCTTGAAGCTTTCAACTACATTATAAAAAAGTATACGTACAGCGATAAACTTAACGAGGCTCATATTTGGCGTGAAAAGGTTAATATCCGACTGGAAAATGAAGATTTAGCCTTGAAAAACCTAAAACGACTTCTGAAATACGAAGATTTAAAGGATCAAGACTATGCTGATGCGCGGGCTATGATGGCACAGGCGTTCATCAATCTAAAGGCGCCTGATACCGCTATTCAGAATTTGAAGATTGCAGGACATTACACAAAAAAGAATCCTGAGAAAGGGAGATACTATTATATAATCGGGCAACTATATAATCAGTTGGGGTATAAAGACAGTGCGAACTATGCTTTTGACAAGGTGATTGATTTGAATCGAAAGTCACCACGGGTTTATATGATCAATTCCGAATTGCAGAAAATCAGGAATACTGAAATTACTGATGAGAACAAGGAAGAGGTATTCGAATACTTGACGGATTTGGAAGAAAATAGGGAAAATCGACCATTTTTAGATAAGATTTATCGTCAAGTTGCTGAATTTCATTTGGCTAACGCTTCAGACAGTCTGGCGTTGGTATATTTTAACAAATCACTTAGGGCAACTCAAAACGAACCTAGGTTGAACGCCCTCAACTACGAGAATCTTGCGGAATATAATTTTGATGAGAACAGCTATAAAATAGCAGGAGCATATTATGATAGTATGCTCACCAATTTGAAAGAGAACTCAAAAATATTTAGAACTACGAAAAAGAAACTTGACAACTTAGAGGATGTTATCAAATATGAAGATATTGTTCAGCATGCCGATAGTGTAATAACCCTTTATAACTTACCTATAGATGACCAAATCGTCTATTTTCAAGAGTTCATTGATGAAATGAAAAAGGCGGAAGAAGAAGCTGCCAAAGCTGCTGAAGAAAAGATTACTGCTAGTTTCGCGTCTTTTGGAGAATCAAAAGGAGGAAAGGAAAACAAAGGGAAATTCTATTTCTATAACATTCAAAGTCTCGGTTTTGGCAAAAATGATTTTACCAATAGGTGGGGCAATCGTGAATTGGCCGATGATTGGCGTTGGAGCAACAAGGCAAGAACCATACCCGTTCAAGACGCTGATAATGCTTTATCTGCAAATGATAGTTTAAGTACTGGACCTTCTGACGAAGAAAAATATTCAGTTGACTTCTATATGGATAAAATACCGACGGACGTTGGTACAATAGATAGCCTGAAAGCGGGCAGAAATTTTGCAAACTATCAATTGGGGTTGATCTATAAAGAGAAGTTTAAGGAAAACCTCCTAGCGGCCGGAAAATTGGAAGATGTTTTGAGGTCGAATCCGGAAGATCGCTTAATTCTTCCATCCAAATATAACTTGTACAAGATATACGAAGAAGAGAAAAGCCCCCTGGCCGACACCATGAAGGCTGATATTATTCAAAATCATAGTAGTTCGCGCTATGCTGAGATATTATTGAACCCGCAGGCGGTTTTGGCAGATAGTGAAGACAGCCCTGAGTCACGCTATAATGCATTATTCAAACAGTATAAGGAGCAGCGATTCCTAAAAGTTATCACCGGTACTGAAGAGAATATAAACAGATATACAGGCGATCCAATTGTTCCGAAATTCGAAATGCTAAAGGCCAACGCAATAGGTAGATTGAATGGTTTTGAAGAATTCAAAGAAGCATTGAATTATGTAGCTCTAACCTACCCGAATAATCCAGAGGGTAAAAAAGCAGAGCAAATGGTCGCTGAACAATTACCAAAATTAGAACCAAAAGAATTTTCTTCAGAGGTAGGTTCCACGGGTTCAGGAAATTGGAAAGTTGTTTTCCCTTTTAAACGATTCAAAAATGAAGAGGCGTTAAAACTAAAAGAGCGGCTTGAAAAATCAATAAAAGATTTGAAATATAAGAATGTAGTTTCAAAAGATATTTATACCTTGGAAGACCAATTTGTAATCGTACATGGCTTTGAATCAAAAGATAGGGCGCTCGGTTACTCAGAATTGTTAGAAAAGAATAAAGATTATAGGATAAAAAATCAGCGCTTTGTAATCTTATCATCGAACTATAAAATAGTTCAGGTACATAAGAACCTTGCAGCGTATAAGAATTCAGTTTTAACCCCAAAACCCTAAATGAACGATGTTTTCAGACAACAAAAAACCTAGAACTATGAACGAAATTGGAGGACAACCCAACAGAATTGAAAAGAATACTAAAATCAAAGGAGATATCATCTCCGAAGCTGATTTTAGAATCGATGGAAAATTAGATGGCAATGTTAAGACTTCAGGCAAAGTAGTAATCGGCAAGGACGGTTACATACATGGCAAAGTTGAATGTGTAAATGCCGATATCGAAGGAAGCTTCAATGGTGAACTTTTGGTTTCGGATCTACTTTCATTGAAATCCTCTGCGGTGATTGAAGGAACCGTTGCAGTGACCAAATTAGCTGTCGAGCCGGGCGCTACTTTTAATGCCTCATGTACAATGAAGGGTAAAGGGGGCACTTTGGGTAGCAGTAGCTCAAGTTCTAGCTCATCGTCTTCGGGCGGATTCAAATCTTCATTGAGTAGTAGTTCGAGTAGCGGAAATGGATCAGCCAAAGCGTCCTAAGAAAAAGAGCAATCTTAAAAATATTGCAATGCTTTCAGGTATTGCATTTGAGATGGGAGCCATTATTTTTTTGGCCGCTAAGAGCGGTATGTGGTTAGACGAACGTTACCAGACTGATAAAAGAATTTTTACTGCAATTGTCACACTAATCGGTGTGGCAATTTCTATTTGGGTAGTTTTGCGACAATTAAAAAGAATTAAATACTAATGCCCAAAATTCATGTTATACCGCAGTTTTTAGCGCTTCTTATTTGTTCATTGGGATTAGCTTTTTTTATCCATATCAACTTGTTAGAAAATGGAGGCTTACCCAAGTATGACGACAAAATCGTTTTATCATATTTGATTAACGGGGTTTTGGCTACTACTATTTTTGTTCTCCTTTCTATTTATCGAAATACCCTGAAAAATTATGTTGGTTTTCTATTTATGGCGGGAAGTCTGTTGAAATTCCTCCTTTTTTTTATTTTGTTCTATCCGAGTTACAATGCAGATGGAGATATGAGTAAATTAGAGTTCGCCGCTTTCTTTGTTCCATATGCCATATGCCTTATTTTGGAAACCTTTTTTATCGCTAAAATGCTTCAAAAATTAGATTAAAATCAAGGAATGTTCTAGTTCCTGAACCTCTCCAAAATAAACATCTAAAATGCTTTTTTCTTTTTGCAAGAATGCCCTACATTTGCAGCGATTTTTAGAGACCGATATTTTTGAGGAGTATGCGCACAAACTTTACAAAATTTCTTCTAGTGATGGCACTGCTTTTAAGTGCCAATTCTTTTGCCAAGGGAAAAGAGACTTCAGAAGCGTCTGAGAAAGACCTTAAAACAGAGATTAAAGAGTATATTCAACACCACCTCAAAGATTCGCACGATTTTTCTTTGTTTTCGTATACCAATGATGCACATGAACATGTTTATGTTGGTTTTCCACTTCCAGTTATCTTATGGGATGACGGACTAAAAGTTTTTTCATCATCTAAATTCCACCATGGTGAAACCTTAGCTGAGGTAGATGGCAATCACTACAAATTATACCATAGTAAAATATATAAGACCGATGCTCAAGGCACTATCAACTATGATGAAGAGCACCATCCAACAAATGCAAAGCCAATTGACTTTTCGATTACCAAAAGTGTTGTGATGATTTTTATAACAGGATTTTTAATGTTCTTGTTATTTAGAGGATTGGCAAAATCTTATACTAAGAATGGTGGAATCCCAACGGGAATTGGTCGTTTCTTTGAACCTATTGTTCTTTATATTAGAGATGATATTGCAAGACCAAATATTGGAGAGAAAAAGTACAAAAGATACATGCCGTATTTGTTATCTATCTTTTTCTTTGTTTGGTTTCTTAATTTATTTGGACTAACGCCGCTGGGAGTAAATGTTACTGGAAACATAGCCATAACATTTGCGTTGGCTTTATTGACATTCTTATTTACAAATTTGACGGGGACCAAAGACTATTGGTTGCATATTTTTGACCCATTAGGAGATACACTGCCTTGGTATGGTAAGTTGGTTTTATATCCGATATTGATTCCAATAGAATTGTTAGGTGTATTCATTAAGCCGTTTTCGTTGTTGATTCGATTGTATGCCAATATGCAAGCGGGGCATATTGTTTTAATGAGTTTGATTGGACTGATGTTTTTGTTTAAAAGCTGGATTGGTAGCCCCCTATCTTTTGGATTGGCATTTGCCATTTCATTAATTGAAATATTGGTGGCATTGTTACAGGCGTACATATTTACAATGTTGTCTGCTTTGTATTTTGGTTTTGCTGCAGTGGAGCATGACCATGCGGAGGCACATTAATAAGTTTTATTGTCATTTCCGCGAAGGTGGGAATTTAAAGGTGAATTTTTAATTTTTAAACTATATATTATGGAAATTCCAGTAATGGTAGGTGCAGGTTTAGTAGTAATTGGTGTTGGTATAGGTATCGGCAAAATCGGTGGCTCTGCTATGGAGGCAATTGCTCGTCAACCAGAAGCTTACGGTAAGATTCAGACAGCGATGTTAATCGCGGCTGCACTTATTGAAGGTATTGGATTTGCTGCTTTATTTGCAGTATAATTCTAAACAATTGAAGTAATAGCTGTAACGGTTGGTTGCAGCTGTTACTTTCCTTAAAAATTAGGAGTTTTATAAAGTAAATAGAAATGGAAAAATTACTAGAAGAATTTTCATTGGGGTTGTTTTTTTGGCAATGTTTATTATTTGGATTGCTGCTTTTCTTATTGTGGAAATTTGCTTGGAAACCAATCTTGAATGCTGTCAATGAACGTGAAGATGGAATCAAAGATGCTCTAGCGGCAGCTGAAGATGCAAAGAAAGAAATGCAGAATGTTACTGCTGATAGCGAGAATTTGCTAAAAGAGGCTAGAGCAGAACGTGAAGCGATGTTGAAAGAAGCTCGTGAGATAAAAGATAAATTGATTGCAGATTCTAAAGAGCAAGCAAAGGTTGAAGGGGACAAAATGATCAAGCAAGCACAAGCAGCTATTGAAAGCGAAAAGAAAGCTGCTGTTGCAGATATTAAAAGTCAGGTGGCAAATCTTTCAGTAGATATTGCTGAGAAAGTAATCAAAGAACAACTTTCCGATAAAAGCAAGCAATTGAAATTGGTTGATGATTTATTAGGAGATATCAAATTGAACTAATAGCATGAGCGATTCTAGAGCAGCCTTACGTTATGCAAAAGCCATCCTTGACCTAGCGGTTGAGAACAAAGCAACGGATGCCTTGGAAAAGGATATGCAGCATATAGTTGAAACCATTTCCAGCAGCAATGAGCTTCGCGAAATGCTGGCTAGTCCCGTAATAAAAGGTGCTGCCAAAAAAGAAGCATTGTTAGCTATTTTCAAGGGAAGTGATAAGGTGACCGAGGGAACAATCTCTATGTTGGTAGACAACAAAAGGGTTTCAATGCTCAACGAAGTAGCCTCTAAATATCTTATCCTTAATGAGCAGTTAAAAGGCAAAGATATCGCCTTTGTCACTACAGCAGTTCCCTTAACATCGGAGTTGGAAAAGAAGATTTTGTCTAAAGTGGCTGAATTAACAGGGAGCAAGGTATCCATAGAAAATAAAATTGACGAAAGCATTATCGGTGGTTTCGTTTTACGCGTTGGCGATTTACAGTATGATGCCAGTATCGCAAATAAATTAAGCAGTTT
>CAZTLZ010000040.1:4269-21369 GCA_964614665.1 uncultured Maribacter sp. | reverse complement strand
TCTGTTTTGCCTTTTCAACAATAAACGCGCAGAACTTTACGAAGCAAATTGAAGGGCGGGTATATAGTAAAGATGGTGATGTTGCTGCTGTTCATGTTTCGAATATTTCAACCCAAAGGGGTACGATAACCGACATTGACGGCCATTTCAAAATCTCCGCCCGTTTGAATGATACTTTGGTTTTTTCGGCAGTTCAATATGAACGTGTAGAACTTGTAATAACCTGGGTCATTTTGGAAAAAAGTATGTTGCATATTCCCCTTAAAGAATCTCTGACAGAACTAGATGAAGTTGTGGTTATGCCCTATAATCTGACGGGAGATTTAAATCGAGATATGGGTAACATGAAAATAGAACCTGTAGTCACCGCCTCTACCCTCGGGTTACCAAATGCCTATGTAAAAGTGAAAACCCAGAATGAACGTAAACTATTCGAAGCTGATGCCGGACCATGGATTTATTTAGGTAACTATAAATTGGACACGACCTTCAATCCGATGATCATGGTCAATTTCAACAAGATTTTAAATTCGATGACAGGACGGACAAAAAAATTGAAGAAGTATGTCGCCATGGACAAAGAAATTGCCTTGTTGCGGAATATGAAGCGGTCTTATCCCGATTCGGTTTATGTAAAAGAGTTTGATATTCTAGAAGAGAATTTGGATGAATTTTTTTATTTCTGTGAGACAGATTCGCTATTTACTTCGGTTGCTGAAACCGGTGATAAATTAAAAGTTTGGGAGTTTTTGCAGAGTAAAAGTCAAGAGTATCATTCTGATAAGAAACCAGAAAGTAAAAAAGAATAATTTTCGCATGAAAAACCTGAGTGGTATTTTGATTTTATTCTTGTTGAATTTCTCATTTGCCTATGGACAAGATTCTCAAAATAAGTTACAGGGTCGCGTTTTCAGTACATCAAATGACGTCACCGCCGTTCATGTTTCGAATACTACAGAGAATAGAGGAACTATTACTGATTTCAATGGGTATTTCGAAATATCAGCTCATCTTGGTGACACGCTGGTTTTTTCTGCCGTTCAATTTAAAAGGAAGGAGATGGTGGTCACTCCTGAAATTTTAGACTCCCGATTATTTTTAGTTGCTCTTGAGGATGCGCTTACCGAGTTAAACGAAGTTGTTGTTACTCCTTACAATTTAACGGGCGAATTGGGGCGAGATTTGTTCAAGTTACCTGTTGGATCAATCATAACGGCATCTACGGAGGGTATTCCGAATGCAGAGGTAAAAGTTCCTACCCCTTCGCAACGACAACTATATACTGCTCGTACTTGGGATTTTCAGTTCTATGTTATTTATATGAGTGTTGATTTAGATCCGTTGTTCAACTTTTTTTCAGGCCGAACCAAAATGTTAAATGAGCGAATAGCTAGAGAGGCGGAATCAGAACGTATAGAAGATATCCGCAAATTTTATTCGGACTCGATATATATCAATGATTTAAAACTATCGGCAACACAAATCGATGATTTTATTTTCTCCTGCGAAAAAGACTCGCTTTTTGAAGCTGCCGCGAAAAGCGGAGACCGGTTACAACTCTGGGAAGTCTTAAAACAAAAAAGCATTCGATATCTAAAAGATAATGAGCTGCATAAAAACTGACCTTTGGCATAGGTTTTGTTTATTTTTGCCCGATTAAAATGATATTATGCACTATCTTAAAAAGAGCTTCTTAATTTTACTATTACCATTGTTTGCCTTTACCACTGCGCATAAATTTTATGTCAGCGTGACGAATGTTGGTTATTCGGAAAAGGACGATGCATTGCAAATTACTACTCGCATTTTTATCGATGACCTTGAAAGTGTACTAAAAGAGCGTTATGATATCGAAGGTAAACTTAGTGACGAGAACGAATCGGAGCTTTCGAAGCAATATCTTGAAAAATACCTTCGAACTAAATTTGTCGTTGAAATTAATGGAGAACCGAGGCCTTTTGAGTATATCGGCAAGAAATATGACAATGATGTAATGATTTTTTATCTGGAGATTCCTGAATTGGACTTTCCTCAAGTGAAATCTATTCAAATTCAGAATGAGGTGCTTACCGACTTGTTCGACGAACAGCAGAATATCATCCATTTTAAGATTAAAGGGAAAAAGAAGAGCTTTGTTCTCATGAAAGAAAATACTAAAGGCATGTTAAATTTGTAACATTTCTTAAGCATTTCTTAAAAAAACTCTACATTTCGAAATACTATCAATTAAATAAGAAGATGAATAAAATCAAGTATTGTTTTGCGTCACTATTTTTCCTTTTTGCGGCCGTAGTGAATGCTCAGGAAGAAGAAAAAGTAAAAGAACCAGGTCACATCAATCAAAGCAAATTTAAGCAGCTGTATGAAGAATTTGCTACCCCGAACACCTACAGGTCTGCCTCTGGGGCACCGGGGCCTGATTATTACCAACAACAGGCCGATTATGTGATGAACATCGAGCTTGATGATGCAAACCACAGAATTTCAGGTGAAGAGACGATTACATATACCAACAATTCTCCTGATAACTTGGAATACCTTTGGGTACAGTTAGACCAAAATATTCGAACAAAAGATTCTAAAGCGAAATTGAAAAATGGTGGAGGTGTTCCGTTGGCCGAACAGCCAGGGTCATTTGCCAGTAAGTACATGGGCGAACCCTTTGATGGTGGTTTCGTTATCGAAGCGGTGAAAGATGCTGCTGGAAAGCCCTTATCGCATACGATCAATTTTACGATGATGCGTATTAATTTGCCACAGCCATTGAAGAGTAAAGAGAAGGTTTCTTTCTCTATCAAGTGGAATTTTAATATTCCCGATCATACAGTTGACAGAGCGCGCTCAGGTTATGAAGAATTTGCCGATGGTAATCGGGCTTATGTAATAGCCCAGTTTTTTCCAAGAATGGCGGTCTACAGTGATGTTGAAGGTTGGCAGAACCATCAGTTTTGGGGTAATGGAGAATTCGCTTTACCATTCGGAAATTATGATGTGAACATTACCGTGCCAGCCGATCATGTGTTAGATGCGACCGGAACACTTCAAAACAGAAAAGAGGTGTTTTCAAAAGATATGATGAAGCGCTATTCACAGGCCAAGAAATCATACGATAAGCCTGTTGTAATTGTAACACAAGCAGAAGCTGAAGAAGCTGCGAAAGGTTTTTCAGAGAAAAAGAAAACTTGGAAGTTCCGTGCGGAAAATGTTCGAGATTATGGTTTTGCTACCTCTAGAAGATTTATTTGGGATATGCAGGCCGTTAAAGTTGCCGGAAAGGATGTAATGGCAGTTTCATTGTATCCTAAGGAAGGAAACCCGCTATGGGAGGATTATTCGACTAAAGTTGTTGCCTTGACGCTAAAATCATATTCAGAGCATTCTTTAGATTATCCTTATCCGAAGGCCATTTCGGTTCATGCAAAAAATCAAGGTATGGAGTATCCTATGATTTGCTGGAACTATGGGAGGCCTAATGAGGATGGCACCTATTCCGATCGTGTGAAATTCGGAATGATAAGTGTTATTATTCATGAAGTTGGGCACAACTTCTTCCCGATGATTGTAAACTCCGACGAACGCCAATGGGGTTGGATGGATGAAGGCCTGGATACTTTTATGCAGTATATGGCTGAGCAAGAATTTGGTGAAGCCTATCCTGAGGCTATCGCTCCGAATACCAAATATCCATCAAGAAGAGGAGACCCTGCAAAGATCGTTCCTTATATGAGCGGAGATCAGAGTACCATTTCTCCGATTATGTCAAATCCGGAAAATGTACATCAATTAGGCCCTAATGCATACGGAAAGCCGGCTACAGCTTTGAATATTTTACGTGAAACGGTAATGGGAAGAGAACTTTTCGACCATGCCTTTAAAACATATTCGAATCGATGGAAATTCAAGCATCCAACACCCGAAGACTTCTTCAGAACTATGGAAGATGCGTCTGCGGTCGATTTGGACTGGTACTGGAGGAGTTGGTTTTATACTACCGATTATGTGGATATAGGAGTAAAAGGAATTAAGAAATACTACGTGACCAACAAGCCTACCAAAAAAATGGAGGAATATATGGCGGCCAGAAATCTGACTGAGGATGATTTACCACCATTGGTTTATTTGGCTGAAGAGGATAGTGAAGACTTTGATCCAGACATGAAAGGGAAATCACCGTCAGAAAGCTCTAAAACGTTGAAAGAATTCATGATGGATAACATGACCGAAGCTGAAAGAGCTGCCGTCAAAGAACCAAAATATTTTTATGAAATTACATATGATAAGCCAGGTGGTATACCTATGCCTTTGATTGTGGAGTATACCTATGCCGATGGTACAAAGGAAAACATTACCTATCCACCTGAAATATGGAGAAAAAATGATAAGGAAGTTAGTGTAGTGCTATCTTCTACAACAGAATTGACTAGTGTTATTGTTGACCCAAAAGCAGAAACGGCCGATATCGATACTACGAATAATGGTTGGCCAAGAAAAGATGAAAAGTCTGATTTTGACCAAATGAAAGAAAAGATCAAAGGTTAATAAGACCATTTGTCGAGATTAAAGCCCTGTTATTCACAGGGCTTTTTTCTTAGGGTATATAAACTTCATTATATTTGTGTTCATGTTTTTAATGCATTTTTTATTCATTAGTGGTGCAGAGATATTCTTTATCATGTTTATTGTGGTAATGGTATTCGGTGCGGATAAGATTCCGGGAATCGCAAAGGGATTGGGCAAAGGCATGCGCCAATTAAAAGATGCTACCGAAGATATCAAACAAGAGATTCAAAAAAGTGCTGACAAGCAAGGTATTGATACAAGTTTTGTTTCAGATATCAAAAAAGATATTGACGAGGTAAAAGAAAATATGACTTCTGGACTTACAAAAGAGCTAGGTGAAGTCAAAGATGGGGTCGAGAAGATTAGCGGCACTATCAAAAGGGACTGAGATGTTCGAAAAATTGTTGGAATGGGATAGAGCTACTTTTATCTACCTGAACAACTTGGGTGTCGAGAACTACGATACGTTTTGGACTACTGTCACTAATTTTCCCACCTGGATTCCCCTTTTTATTCTTTTCATTGTACTGATATTTTTGAAATACCCGAAAAGGGAAGCATTCTTTATTTTATTAACCATTATTTTTTTGATTGTTTTTATTTCTGTTGCTACGGATGTAACGAAGGATTATTTCGAAAGATTGAGACCTAACAACGATTCAGGAGTGAATACTTTGATACGAATCTTGAAAACCCCAATTACCTATAGTTTCTTTTCAGGTCATGCTGCCAGTTCATTCTCTATTACTACGGTTATGGTACTCTTTCTTAGAAGGCGATTCAAATGGTCTTGGCTATTTTATATTTGGCCAATACTCTTTGCTTCGAGTCGTATTTTTGTCGGGGTACATTATCCCCTTGATATTATTGTAGGTGCACTTGTTGGAATCCTGACTGCCATAGCGTTTTACAAAATGTACACAAATCTTATAGTACCCTACAAAAAGTTAAACCATCCCTGATAGGCAGTAAAACTGTTTCAACTCTATTATCCTTTTTAAGTTTTTCGTTGTATGCTAACAAAACTCTGGTAGCCTTATCTTTTGAATTCAAAGGTTCTACGACTTTTCCAGACCAGAGAACGTTGTCAGATAAAATGATACTCCCGGGTTTGGTCTTCATCAAGACCGCCTCAAAATAAGCATCATAACTGACCTTCTCCGCATCAATGAACACTAAATCAAAGCATATATCCAAGTTTGGAATGATTTCAAGGGCATCACCCGTATGTTGAATGATTTGTTCTCCAAACCCGCTTTTGTCGAAATATCTTCTTTGAATGGCTGTCAACTCCTCATTGATATCAATAGTATGTAATTGCCCTTCTTTTTGGAGTCCCTCAGCTAGGCATATTGCAGAATAACCGGTGTAGGTTCCTATTTCTAAGATGTACTTCGGATGTACAACCTTAGAGAACATACTTAAAACCCTACCCTGAAAATGACCGGTTATCATTCTAGGCTGTACAACCTTTAGATGCGTCTCACGCGTAAGTTCTTGCAATAATTGGGGTTCATCTTCAGAATGATTTTGGATGTATGCTTCTAAAGCATCAGATAAGAAATGCATTGATTTACTTTTTTGTAAATATATAGTACTTTAGGGTTATGGCTATTCGAAAAAATCAGTGGATAATATGGAAAAATTTGTAGTTAGATCGGCAACCCTTGAAGATTTGAGTACGCTCTTGAAATTTGAACAAGGTATTATTAAAGCAGAGCGACCAATGGATCCGACTTTAGCACCCGACCCTATTTCATACTACGATATTTCTGAATTGATAAATTCCGAGGATGCCGAAGTAATTGTAGTTGAGTATGATTTTAAAATAGTTGCTTCTGGATATGCCAAAATTAAAAAAGCACTTGACTATTTAAATCATGAATTCTATTCGTATTTGGGCTTTATGTATACGCTTCCGGATTTTCGTGGGAAGGGAGTTAATAAACTAATCGTTGAGGGCTTACGAAATTGGTCTGTGGCGAAAGGCATTAAAGAAATACGACTGACTGTTTATGATGACAATGTGGCTGCCATAAAGGCCTATGAGAAGGTAGGATTTAAAAAGCATCTCATTGAGATGCGAATTGAATAAAAGGCTGCAAAGATTTCAAAACCTTATCCGTAAATTTGAATAAAACGCTACAATGCCCTTTCAAAATACGCTGGAGTTCGCCCAAGAATTAGACGGACAGGATCAACTTAGTAAATATCGTGATGAATTCCATTTTCCGAAAGTAGACGGAAGACAAGTAATCTATTTTACGGGAAATTCCCTTGGCCTACAGCCGAAACGAACTCAACTATTTGTAGATGAGATAATGACCGATTGGAAAGAGTTGGCAGTTGAAGGTCATTTTCACGGTGATAAACCCTGGTGGGATTATCATGAAAGACTCGCAGCACCTTTGGCAAAGGTCGTAGGTGCAAAAACCGATGAGGTTACCGTAATGAATACACTTACGGTAAACCTACATTTATTGATGGTTTCTTTTTATAGACCAACTTCAAAGCGTTATAAAATCATTTGCGAGGAAAAGGCTTTTCCATCTGATCAATATATGTTTCAAAGTCAGATGAAATTCCACGGATTGAGTGCTGAAAATGCAATTGTTGAAGTAAAGAAGCGAGAGGGTGAGAATTTTTGGCGAACCGAGGATATTGTCTCCAAAATCAATGAAGTAGGTGATGAATTAGCGTTGGTTCTCATAGGCGGAGTGAACTATTACAACGGACAAGTGTTTGATATGAAAACCATCACCAAGGCAGGCAAATTGGTGGGTGCCAATGTTGGTTGGGATTTAGCACACGCTGTGGGGAATATAGCATTAGAACTGCACGATTGGGGAGTTGATTTTGCCGCTTGGTGTAGTTATAAATATATGAATAGCGGACCTGGAAATGCTTCAGGCATTTTTGTTCATGAAGAGCATCTTGGTAAAGATGATATTCCACGTTTTGAAGGGTGGTGGGGTACAAAAAAGGAAACCCGCTTTTTGATGAAGCCCGAATTTGAAGCAATGGCAAATGCTGATGCTTGGCAAATAAGTAATGTGCCAGTGTTATCGGTTGCACCATACCTTGCTTCTCTGGAAATGTTTGATGAAGTAGGAATGGGTGCTTTGATTGAAAAGCGTAATAAGATAGTTGCCTACTTGGAGTTCGTTCTTCGCGAGATTGACAAAGAGGTCAGTGGTACTTTTGAAATAATCACACCTGAAGATCGAGGTTGTCAACTTTCGGTTTTTGTCCATGGACATGGTAGATCTTTGTTTGATTATTTGATGAAGAATGGTGTTATTGCGGATTGGCGTGAACCCAATGTCATTCGTCTTGCACCGGCCCCTTTTTATTGCTCTTTTGAAGATATGTACCACTTTGGTCAAATATTGAAGAAAGGAATTTTAACTAAAAAATAGGATGGAAATCGGCAAACCCTAAAAGTTTTTTTGAAGATGATAGGGTAGTGCTAAATAACATTCTTCCTGTACTGGTCTATCGAAACGTTTTTCAAAATTCGAGCGAAGATTGTTCCGAGCTGCTTGTGCAAATTTCAAAAGAATAACCGGACGGTTAATTGGAGTGATATTGTGAGTCAGAAAAGTGCCTATTGGCAAAAACAAGAATTACATTTTTAATTTTATCAACTACGGATTCGCTATTTGGGATGCATCCCTTGACTAGTATCAGGAAACAATTTCTCGTAAGGGTTCTCTTGTTTGCAACAAATATTCAGAAGGGGTTTTTTGCTGATATTTTTTAAACTGTTTTGTGAAATAAGATGGGTCATTAAATCCGCACATATACATTACCTCTGATATCGAAATTTGGTTTTCGCTAAAAATTTCTACTGCCTTCCCGATTCTAAATTCATTTACAAATTGAACAAAAGTTTTTTGAGTCATTTTTTTGAAAAATCGACAAAATGAATTTTTGGTCAAGCCAATATGCTTTGCGAGCTTTTCGACATCTATTTTTTCTTTGTAGTGTTCATTGACAAACTGAAATATCATTTCAAGGCGATTCACGTCAGCAGTCTTTCGGCTTGTGATATTTTTATCGGACAGCATAGTTTTATACTGATTTGTATTCGAAAGCCTCTCAAGAATAGCAATCAGGTTAATGAGTTTTTTAGTGTTGCTATCTGTTTCGAACTCTTCAAACAAAGAAGTGAGCCCATCTTTAATTGTCGAGTTGAAAACCAATACGCTGTGTGAAGTTTGAATCAGCTTTTTGAGCTTTCTAAATTCTGGAAAAACAGTTAATTTTTCTTCAACGAAGTTTTTATTAAATTGAATGACAACTTCATAATTATCTTTGAAGTCCTTGTTTCCAAAATCTGCATGCGGAATATTTGGCCCCAGAAATAATAATACTCCGTCTTCATATAGTGTTGTTGTAGCATCTATTCTCAATTCTCCTTTCCCATTTCTAACATAGACTATTTCGTATTCAGGGTGAATATGCCAATTTGTAGTTTCGCAAGTTTCACTGTGGGTAAAGGTGGCAACCTTTATTGAGGAATTAATTCCTAGATGAATATTTTCATAAATTGGGTTCATGTGTCAAAATTATCCTTTTTTTTTATTTAAATATTTATATTAAGAATATATTGTTTTAATTATGGAATACTTCGGCCTAACTATTTTATAAAGTATTCGATTACTTTGTTTATACTATTGTATGAAGTAAAAATAGAAAGATGACTTTAGAACATGTGGCTATTTGGACCAATCAACTAGAAGACCTAAGAGATTATTATATAAAGTATTTCGAGGCGGTCTCGAATAAAGAATATTTGAATCACAAAACCGGATTTCGAAGTTACTTCTTGACTTTCGAATCTGGAGCCCGACTAGAGTTAATGGAAAAACCAGGAATCCCAGAAAATAAAAATGATTTGTTGGGTAAACAACATCTAGGTATTATTCACCTTGCTTTTGGTGTTTCGAATATGAATGAGGTAGATAAAAAAGCCGAACAGTTGCAAAAAGCTGGTTTTGAAATTGTAAGAGGTCCAAGAAAAACAGGAGATGGGTATTACGAATTTGAAACAGTCGATTTGGATGGAAATCGGTTGGAAGTAACATCAATGTATACGCATTAAAGAAAATAACATTTCAATGAAATCCCTTCAACTTATACTTTCAAATCCTAGATATTTTGCTCCTGCATGGGTGTTCGCTAGCTTGAATCTACTTTTTGGTACTTGGGCGATATATATTCCTACGGTCAAAGAAAACCTATCGATTGATAAGTCACAACTGGGAATTGCTATTTTTTTCCTTTCTCTTGGCGTATTTACTGTTTTTCCCATAGCTGCAAGCATCATCAATAAATATGGTGTAGGTAAAGTTACCTGGTATGGCATATTATGCAACGGCCTAGCTGCCTTATTACCCCTTTTAGCTCCCAACTACTATACATTGATGGCTGCATTATATCTTTTTGGGGCAACACAGGGGTTGACTGATATCGCTATGAACACTTTGGTCACCGAAATCGAGAAAGAAGATAAAAAGAGCTTCATGTCATCCGCCCATGGTTTTTTTAGTTTAGGAGGGGTCTTGGCGGGTTTAGGAAGCTTTTTTATTATCCCGTTGGAAAATCCAGCATTACATATGGGTATTGTCGTGGTGTTCGTTCTGTTAATCAACTATATCTTGTACAAAAATTATTTTCATACTGTGGCTGCCTCAGTCGAGAAAGAACCCTTTAGTTTAAAGTTATTTAAGCCACTTTTAGTTATAGGAATCGTTTCTTTTATAGTCATGGGAGGTGAAGGAGCGATTATAGACTGGAGCGGGCTTTATCTTAAGGAAATCAGTATGGCTCCTGAAACTTTATGGGGGGCTGGCTTTTTAGCTTTTTCGGCTTTAATGACCATAGGTAGATTTTTAGGTGATAGTATCAGTCAAAGAATTGGCTCGGTGAAAATCGTATCCTTGGGAATCAGTATTGCTATTTTTGGCTATCTCGGCGTACTTTCTACCTATACTTATTTGGCAATCATCGGGTTCGGTCTGGTAGGTCTAGGTTTCTCGGTGATTATTCCTGAACTGTTTCGGATTGGCGGAAACGTTAAGGGTATTGAATCATCACAAGGAGTTGCTTTCATTGCAGGAGCAGGGTATGCAGGTTTTTTATCAGCACCGCCGATACTCGGTTTTTTGGCTGAAAGTTCTTCTTTACTAACAACTTTTATTGTGTTGTTGTGCTGCGCTTTTTTAGTTTTAGGAGCAACTTTTGCCTTGGGGAGAAGAAAGACTTAATTGGTTTTTATCGCAACATTGGTAAAAAATAACTTGAAATTACCCTCATCCTTTTTATGCATTTTGGATATTTTATGCCCTTTAAGGTCTTCGTAATCTTCGAAGGTAGTTATCATTGAGGGTTCTTCTTGGTTGCTTCTTCGAAATACCCATTCTTTGATAATATAATCGTCACCAAAATAAAAGTCATACGCGTCTCCGGGTGTGTAGCCTCCCTTTGAACCGTATACAATTGTCAATTTTTGCATGGGCTCTTTGCTGATAGGCGCTTTCTCTAAAAGCATATGTTCATGCGTAATGTTTTCAGAATCCCACTGAAGTTGGAAGGGGGCAAGTAGCCAGAACTTATCATTAATAAACCCTCCATTGGTTTTGTAAGCAACACTATCCATATCGGCCCAGTTATATTCTATAGTCTCATCACCTGTAATAGCCGTAATATCATTGGTTTTTGGTTTCCAAATCCAAGTGCGTTCAAAATGACTTGTATCACGATCTACATTGAAGGTAAATTTGATTTCTTCAACGGTTCCCCAATTCTGAAAACCATGAGCATTGGCTACCTTCTCAAGGATGTTTTCTTCTTGTGCAAGGTTCTTGATAGCACTCTTTGAAAGTATGAAACTGCTTGTTGTCACGAAAACTACGATTGTAAAGAGTATGATTTTTCTCATGGTTCTTGAATTTATCCAAATATAAATTCTTTTGCCGAACAATTTTAAAAATGGAAGGTTTTATTGGAATAGTATTATCCGATTATTTCATTAATTTTGAAGCTCAACAAGAAATCTAAAAATGAGTTCTAAAAAAGGAAAAGTACAAGAAGCGATAGATGAAAAATTACTTGAAGAAAGAAAAGTATTTCTTTGGGGAATGGTAGATGATGACTCTGCGAAACATGTAATCGACCGCTTGTTATATCTCGATATGCAAAACAATAAAGAAATTCAGTTGTTCATCAATAGCCCCGGGGGTTATGTTACCTCTGGTTTTGCAATGTACGATACTATCAAATCCTTGAAAAGTCCGGTCTCGACCATTTGCACAGGTTTAGCGGCTTCAATGGGTTCAATTTTGCTTTCGGTGGGGAAGAAGGGGAGGCGATTTATACAACCCCATGCCCAAGTAATGATTCACCAACCTAGTGGTGGCGCGCGTGGACAAGCATCAAATATTGAGATTCAAGCTAGAGAGATTATCAAAACAAAAGAGTTGAGCGCACAACTTTTGGCGGATAATTGTGGTCAGAAGTTCGATAAGGTATTGAAAGATTTTGATCGCGATTATTGGATGAGTGCTGAAGAATCAGTGAAATATGGTATAGTGGATGGAATTTTGGAATAGTTTCGATTCCTTATGAAAGCAGAAATTGATTTTCTATAAAATTAAAAGCCCCTCACCGTAAAACAGTGAAGGGCTTTTTTAAAACACACATTTGAAAAACTAATTTGATGCTAGAATTCCTTTTTTAATTTGTAAAATCGGGAACTCTGTTCTTCTGTTCAACTCCAATTCTTCTGGGGTACAATCTTTTTTATTTGTACACTTGTTTACGGGCATTCGTTTGCCAAAGCCTTTGTATGAAACAATGTGTTCAACTGGTACTCCATTTGCAATTAAATACTCATAGGTTGATTTTGCTCTCCTTTCAGAAAGCCCATCATTATATTTATGACTACCAACAGGATCCGTATGTGCTTCCAATTTGATAATCATATCGGGATAGGTCTCTGTCATTACTTTTACGACCTTATCCAATTCAAGTGCTGCATCTGGTCTAATATCACTTTTGTTGAAGTCAAAGTAGATTTTGTTTAGATTGGCCAAGAGTTTTAGGTCTAAAACTGGATTTAGAACGATATCTCTGCGTAGAAATTTTGTTTTCTGTGGCGTTTCGAAAGTGTTAAAAAACTGAGTCTCCGTTGGGTGTGTTCTTCTGGAAGCTTCAACACGATAATTTGTATTTCTGTTGATAGGCATTCTGTAATATCCATTCACATCGGTCATGGTTTCCATAACTAAGGTCTTCGTAGTTTGGTCAAAAAGTTTGATGACGACACTATCTAAAGATTGTTGGTTAACCCCGTCTATAACGATGCCTTCAATATCTAAAGCAGGTGTGAACTTAAATTTATATATATCATCACTACCAACACCGCCTTCTCTGTTGGAACTTACGTATCCGGTAATTCCATTGTCATGTCCATAATAGGCAAAATCATCGGCAGAACTATTCAATGGAACTCCAAGGTTGATAATGTCTATGATTTCACCTTCTTCATTCGAAATAGTGGAAAATACGTCTAATTGACCAAAACCAACATGCCCATCTGAAGAAAAGAAGAGTTTGTCCTCTGCATTGACGAACGGGAACATTTCATTACCTTCAGTGTTTACGATGGGTCCCGCATTTATTGGGACACCGATACCCCCACGCTCATGAATTTCGGAGTAGTAAATATCAGTACCACCATAGCCTCCTGGTCGATCTGAGGTAAAGTACATTCTTTTTCTGTCTGGGGTTATCGTAGGGTGACCTGTAGAATAATAGTCGCTATTGATTCTAATACTGCGGTTTACATTCCATTCCCCATCTTTCAATTTGGCGCTAAAAACCTTTAAATTGATTTCATTCTCTGCTCCGTAGGCTTCCTTCTTTTTAAAATAATTGTTTCGTGTGAAGTAGATAACGGTATCATTCTTATAATCCGTTGAGAATACCATATTACTTTCATGGAACTTGGTGTTCACATTTCCTTTTAATTTTTTTGGCTTCGAAAGTGGGTCATCTTCCCTGACGACAAATAAATCGAGCCACGGCTGATCGTTCCAACCATAGGTGCCTCCATCAACTTCATCCTTTCTAGAGGAGGCAAAGAATAAATCACCACCTCTGGTATAAGCTCCAAAATCACTTTGTTCAGAATTGAAAGGAACGGGTTCTACATCATACCGTTGTCTGCTGTTGAAAACTACCGAAGCCATATTTCCGTCCTTAAGAAATCGTTTTAATCGAGAGTCGTTTTTATTATACTTTTTATAAAGTTTCAACCACTTCGCAGATTCTTTTTTTTGTCCGTTAGCATATAATACCATTGCGAATTTGAACAAATAATCGGGCGGTAAACCTGCATCATTGATAATCATCTCAAAATGTGGAATTGATTTTTTGAATTCCCGAATCAAGAGATAGCATTCCGCTAGTTGACGATGCGCATGCTCGGGATTCAAATTACCTTTTAACATTTTTTCGTATTCTGGAATAGCTTTGGCATAAGCAAATTGGCCAAAATAGTAATCACCTTTCTTTTGTGCACCGTATTGTGCTTGCCCTAGTTGAATACAGCTTAGCAAAACAAAAAGGAACGAATATGTTTTGATGTTTTTCATGATTGTGTGTTTTAATTCTTAGAAGTATCTAGGTGACTTTACAGGGCCCATTTTTTTCTTGAGGAGTTCATAAATGAGAATTATTTCGTGTGTACCTCCGGTATATGGTCGAATGGTTGAGGTTGGAAGGTCATAGGCATAGCCAATTCTAAAGTCCCTAGCCACTTGGTAATCCATCATAGCACCAAAGTTCGAGGCGTCGTTGAAACGGTATGAAGCACCAATCCAGAATTTTTCATTAAAGAGAAAGTTGGCTGTCATATCATAGGTAGTAGGCGCACCATTTGTGAATTTAGCGATCATCGTAGGTTTGAACTTTACTGTCTCTGACATGTCAAGTACAACACCACCAATGGCATAGTAACTATTGCGCTCCAAAGCCTCAAATTCTCCTTCATTCAAATCAGTATTGAAAATACGTGGCGCCGAAGCGCCTACATACCATCTGTTGGATCCAATGAATGCACCTGCTCCGAAATTCGGATTCCAACTATTGAAATTGGAATTAAAGAAGGGATCGTTCATATCGGGATTATTCAACTTATAGTTTGTAAAACCGGCCTTCAAGCCAAGGGATAACTTGATCTCTTGTGTTACAGGAACCGAATATGAGAAATCTCCATAAACATAGTTCGTCTTTTCAAACCCTAGCTGGTCACCTATATAAGAAATACCCAAACCGATTCTGTCATTCCGCAAGGGTGTATGAACAGAGAGTGTGCTGGTTGTGGGATTTCCTTCTAAACCTGCCCATTGATTTCTATGAAGGGCGGTCACATTCAACGTCTCTCGGCTACCTGCATAGGCAGGATTTACCGAAATTGTGTTATACATATATTGCGTAAACTGAGGCAACTGCTGAGCAGAGGCAACCGAGCCTAGGGCAAAAATTAATACGACTGTAGTTTTAATTAAATTTTTCATTTGGGGTGTGTTTTATAAACGTGTGTTTGTGTTTTCTATTTTGTACCTAAATAGATGTAACCGTTAATGGGTTTAAGATTTAGCTCGCTTGTAACATTTATGATATAGTAATAAGTACCTGAAGGAAGATTAACATTGGTTCCAAAAGAACCATTTGGTGCAGAACCGCCCCAATCGTTCTGATAGTCTTTTGCTTCAAATATTTTATTACCCCATCTGTTGAATATCATGACATCATAGGTGAAGAAACAATTTTCAGCACCCGTAATGGTAAACAGGTCGTTAAAGCCATCACCATTTGGAGTAACCGCGGTAGAGACAATAACATCTTCTTCGCTACACTGAACACAATCGGCATTTACAGTAATGGTATATTCTGCCATATATGTACATGAACCTACAGTTGAAGTATAGGTAATGACATACTCGCCTAATTCTAGATTTGCCGGATTGAAAAAGCTTCCGTTCATATTCGCTACACCTTGAGTTATTGTAAAATCTCCGTTGGTATCGAAATTTTCTGGTAAATAGGGTATTAGATCAAGTGCGTTATCCTCAACACAGATGTCTATAGTAACAAGTTCCTTTTCTAATTGCATCACAAATATGATCTGTTCGAATGAAGCTGTGTTACCACAAGCGTCCGTAACATTCCATGTTCTAATAATCATGAAGTCATTGGAAGCATCAGAGGATTCTTCAATTTCAGTAAAATCAACTTGGTAATCTCCACATCCACCTGAGAAGGTCAATTCAGGAACTTCTGGAATCGCATCACCGCATAGCAACATATATTCTTTGGCATAGTCACTTGAAATGATCATTCTCATATCATCGTCGATGATACCACCATTGGCCTGAGGTGTATTTATCATGATTACCGTAGTAGATAGGTTTGATAGATTAATAACATACCCTTCCGTATCTTCTATAACAAGGTCATCGATGATTGGTACTATGATGTCATATGATTCACCATCTGTGCCCGTAAAAGTCAACTGACCAGACTGTGCGGTATAATCATCTGGAGAGATTGCAGAACCATCCGCAGAAGCGTAGTCCAAAGTGAACCCACCATCGACATTGCCCGACAATCTTACGGTGAACGTAGCCGTACCAGCGTCCTCGTTCACAATAACATCGGTGTTGTCAAAAGAGATACCAGAACCTGGAAGCATATCATTATCGATGATGCCACCGTTCGCTTGTGGTGTATTGATATTGATTAGTGTCGTATTCAAATTGCTCAAATTGACCACATAGTCCTCTGTAGCCTCGATAAAAAGGTCATCGATGATAGGGACAACTATTTCATAGGATTCGTTATCTGTGCCCGTAAAATTCAACTGACCAGACTGTGTTGTATAATCATCGGGAGACATCGCAGAACCATCTGCAGAGGCGTAGTCCAAAGTGAACCCACCATCGACATTACCCGTCAATCGTACGGTGAACGTGGCTGTACCAGCATCTTCGTTTACAGTTACATCGGTGTTATCGAAAGAAATACCCGTCCCAGGGACCGCATCATTGTCGAGTATGTTACCTGTGGCGGTATTGGTCGAGTTCCCGTCTGCGAAGCCTATACCCACGTTTGACTGTACGTTGGACAGTACGACGTTGAAGACCTCTGTCGCCTCTATGATGGCATCGTCGGTGATCAGGACGTCTATGTGCTGTGATGTGTTGGCACTGTTGAGTGTGATCGTACCGGACTGTGCGGTGAAATCCTGACCGTCCACGGCCGTACCGTCATTGGTGGTGAAATCCACTGTTACGTCCTCTCCTGGAGCGACCGTCCCCGTTAGTGTTACGTTGAACCTTGCGAACGTATCTGTACCCTCGGTCACGATAACGTTGGTACTTGCGAACGATATTCCCGTACCGGCTGCACCACCGTCATTGTCGAGTATGTTACCTGTGGCGGTATTGGTCGAGTTCCCGTCTGCGAAGC
>CAZTLZ010000040.1:0-4169 GCA_964614665.1 uncultured Maribacter sp. | reverse complement strand
TAACGTTGGTACTTGCGAACGATATTCCCGTACCGGCTGCACCACCGTCATTGTCAAGTATGGTTACAGTTCCAGGATTGTTCGAAAATGTAATATTCGGTGCCGAAGCATTTGTAAAAGAAGGCACAATTCCTGAGTATGTGGAACTAACACTAAAATCTTCTGTGGTTTCAATAAGGTTATCATTTACGATGGTGAAAGCTCTTTCTCGAGTTTCACCATTATTTCCAATAAAATTGACATTTCCAGTAGAAGTTGTATAATCACTAGGGTTGTTTGCGCTATTATCATTGGTTTGATAAGTGATAATGAAGGCATCTTGAACCTGACCATTTAAAGTAAAAACATAATCAGCGGTACCAATATCTTCATTAACGGTGATATCCTCCAAACTAACGGTGGCCGTATCATTATCATGAATGCGAACAATGCCTCCAGGGCCGGCAAGACCGATCTCATTGAATGATACATTGCTCAATCTCTGAATAACCCTTTCAGAAGGTTCAACCACATTGTCATCCAAAATGGTAAGCGGAATAAAAAACTCGGTGCCCGCTACAGAATTTGCAGGAAAAGAAATAGTGGAGGTAGTTGCATTGTAATCACTACCGTCAGTTGCTGGAAATGTTAGTCCAGAGCTGTTTACGGTTACATCTACGGTAAAGGCTTGTTCGACACCAACATTGTTTCCACTAGGAGAGAGAAATACCCTAAGTTGAATGATTCCCGCATCTTCCAAAACATCATAATTTCCTGTTGACACAGTTGCTTCATCCGTATCGATAATGGTTCCTCTTCCCGTATCGTCGCTTAAATTGACTGTGGCCGAAGTGGAAATAACGGCATCGAAAGTTTGATCAGGTTCTAACCAATCGTCATTCAATGTTGCAACATTAAAGCTGACACTTGATGTATTAGCGGGAAAAATAACATTTGATGGTCCATTATAATCAGCGTTTATAGCAGAAACATTGTTATACGTGATATTGAATGCAGCATCATTAGGCAGCAAGTGGGAAGAAGAGATGGTAAAAGTCATGTTGTCTCCCTCACTGGCAGATGCATTATTTATAGAAATATCTGGTACTACGGTCAAATAGGTTGGATCTTGGTTACCTCCTCCACAAGCATCCATGGTCCCAGAACTTTGGGCTGAAACAGGATTGGTGTTCGTTTCTCCAGTAAAGGTGGCGGTAGCTTGCAGCTCTACAGACGTTGAACACGAGGGACAGCTATCGTTAATTAAGAAATCAAAGTCAATCGAATACAAAGCGTCATTTACATCTGTGAATCCGTCCTGAACAAAAAACCTTAATTCTCTAGTACCTGTATTAAAATTGTATGTTACACCTGGTGGTAAAGGGTTCGCATCGATAAAATCTACTTGTGCGGGTAAAATAGTAGCAATTTCAAGGTCTTTTATATTATCATTGCCAACGTTCTTAACATTGATTTGCAGTGGTACTGTATCTCCAGGGTTGAAAGTTGTACCTCCGGCTGAAGTCGTAAATTCAAGGGCACCTAAACTTGGCTCAAAAACCTCAACACTTAAACCTAATAGGTAAAGACCATAGGTTTCACCATCTGAATCCATCCTAACTTTGGCTGAAGTTTGATTATTGTCTATTATTTTGTTAGCAATATTTTCAAGTGGAAACAGGGCGGCATCCAAACCAAGAGTGTTTTGACTTGCAGGGTTTCGATTAAGAAACTGCGATTCGCCTACAGTAATTTTACTAGTGAAAAAGTTGTCTTCTAATCTTTCAGAGGTCTCTAATTTGGTCCAAACACCATTTGTATCTAAAATCTCCAATTGATCACCTAAAAGGTTTCTATCCCCTTCTAAGGACCCGATGAGCAAGTTTGCCCTTACGGGTCCATTAGGTACAGTATGAAAACCACTAAAAGGTACTTCAAAATTGTTGTTTTCTTTTGTGATATGCGAGTAGCCATCAAAAATAGTTATGTTTCTTCTTGTAAGATCTGGGGCCTCATAGACAAAAACCATTTGCCATCCACCTGATGTGCCTGATTGTCGATCATATTGTCCTGAAGTATGCTCGTAAACGGTTCCTTCCGCTGCCTTAACATTAGCAACTTGAAATGTTCCATAAGGGTTTGATAGCGCCTGAACATCTGAAGTAAGATCTTTAACAAAGACTATAGGGGCATTACCAAAACGAACAGCTCGTCCATTAAAGATTTCTTCATCCGCAATTATCGTAGTATAGCTACTCGAGCCAGGAAGCATTAGTTTAACCTGGTTTGAGGGCCAATTGGGTTCAGAGCCCCCATTACCTGAAAGGTAACCACCGGCATTTCGCCCATATTCACGATTTGAGGCTGCCCAGTATAGAAAAGCTGCTTTAATTTCAAGACAGCTATTCGAAGGTTCAGGATTTGACAAGGTCGCATTACTCGAGTTGAAAGTTGATGAATCAGAATCGATATCAACAAAAACCATATTGAAGTCTTGATTGTTAGCACCTCCGTTGTAGTCGTTTGTTGCATGTGCCGAAACCGAGTTATTTGCAATCATGGTCATATCACCATTCACGGCATTGGAGTATCGCACTTGAAAAGGCTCCTTTACTTGGGCAAATGAAATGTATGCCATCAAGATAAGAACTATAGTAAGAATACTACGTAGTTGTTTTAGTTTTGAAGTAGAATTATGCATAGGCTCATGATTAAGTTTGGGCTGTATGTCAAAGAATTTTATTAAGTCCACTATTTCTTGAATTTGGGTTTCTAATTTCTATTTCAAAGAACGTTCAACATCGATTGAAGCCCTATTTTACTAGCTTAACAGACATTTTCTTCGATTATGGACGGCAAAATCGGTAAAGTGTTAAAATTAACGGATGTCTGATTAGGTTTGAAAGAAGGAGTCAGTCGGTCAATGGTCGAAAACTATCTACGAATGAGTTAGTTACAGTTCTCAAAAATTGAATAAAATCTTCAAAAAAGAGCGAAATGGACGTGTTGTTTTTATCCTGAATTAAAGAAATTAGCACAAAAAAAGTCCTTCACATTTAGTTTGTGAAGGACTTTTTAGGATATATATAGACGCTCTCGCGGAATGTTCAATATATTTACGCTCTAAAGGTATTTGATAGATGTTTATCTATCGTTAAAAAAGTATTAAATGAGTTTTATGTTTGAGAAGTGTTTATCTTCTTGTCTAAAGGGTAACGTCATTTTCAATTATACTTTTGTTGAAATTTTGTGAATCTACAGCCGATAAACAGCATATTTATGATACAGACTTCGAAGAAAATCGCCATTATCGGCTCAGGATTGGTAGGCTCGCTTTTGGCCATTTATCTCAGAAAATTGGGACATTCCATCACTGTCTTCGATAGAAGACCAGATATAAGAAATATTGAGTTTTCTGGTCGTTCTATAAATTTAGCAATGAGCAATAGGGGCTGGAAGGCACTGAGGGAAGTCGGTGTCGAAGCGGAAATAAGAAAAATAGCGATTCCACTCGATAAAAGGGCAATGCACGTCATTGGTCAGGAAGAATACTATCAAAAATATGGGAAGGATGGGGAGTCTATATGGTCTATTTCGCGAGGGGTTTTGAACCGGAAAATGATTGATTTGGCGGAAGAGTCAGGAGTAAGTTTTCGATTCGAAGAAAAGGTGTGGGACGTTAATCTTCCTGAAACCAAGTTATTTACTGGCGAAACAGAGAAAGGTGAATGGCAAGAATATCAATACGATATCATTTTTGGGTGTGACGGAGCTTTTTCAAGAGTGCGGCACAAGATGCAACGACGTAGCCGTTTTGACTACTCACAGGATTTCATTGATGTGGGCTATAAGGAATTGACAATTCCGGCCAATACCGATGGAACCCATAAATTAGATAAGAATTCGTTTCATATTTGGCCTAGAGGCAATTTTATGTTTATTGCCATGCCAAATTTGGACGGCAGTTTTACCTGCACCTTGTTTATGCCTTTTGAAGGAGATATTTCCTTTGAAAATATTAAAACTGAAGATGATGCCAAATTGTTTTTCAGAACGCATTTTCCGAATGTCACGAAGGAAATCGAAAACCTGACCAAAGATTTTTTCAAGAACCCTACAAGTGCTATGGTTACAGTGAAATGTTATCCATGGACATATTGGGATAAAGTTGCCCTTGTTGGTGATTCTGC
>CAZTLZ010000039.1:0-21455 GCA_964614665.1 uncultured Maribacter sp. | reverse complement strand
GCCGTTTTGATCTGTTTTCAAATTAGGATTCCAATACAAAGGATCCATTTTTTCATTTTTGCTTCCCTCGCTTGATGTCAAAGCCCAATACTCTTGAAAGTCAATTGACTCTTGGAATCCCTGGAATTTTAGCTGTGCATCTTTTCTTGCAACAAAATCTGTAGCATACGCTCCTGATCTTGTATAAACTAAAATTACGCCTCCTGAGGCTCGTGACCCATATATTCCCGCATCAACAGCACGTAAAAGCTCAATACGTTCAACATCTTCAGAAGTTACAACATCCATAACACGTACCAATGGACTTACACTTGGAATATCACTACCACTCCTATATGTTTGGTTTTGAGGTATACCATCAATTACCCATAACACAGGACCAAATCCGTAAGACGCAGGTAAAGAAACGGAAACATTTGCGAAATCCCCGAGCCTATTTACCAAGGCCCCAGAACCCAAAAAGAGCTCCGGAATTGTTTTGGGTCTTTCCGGATCCTGATATATCACTTTTGAAGGGGTAAGATTATAAACTGAAGGAGCGGATTTACTCAATTTCTTTTTTCCTATTAAAGCTACCTCATCCAGCGCTATCAATTTGAGGGATTGGTCTTCGTCGCCAAAATCAGATAATCTTTTCTTTGGAATCAGTTGGTTGCTTTTTGAGTTTGTTTCAAGAACTGATAAGGTTTGTTCTTTGTTGATTTTTAGTTCAGGCAGTTCATATTCATAGGGAATTACCTTTACTAGCTTTTCTTTGATGTCTTCCCCTTTGGTTCTAAACGTAAGTGTTATTTCTCCTTCGAACTTTAACCCCGTGAGCGAAAATAACCCGTTGGAATTGGTGGATACCTCTTTCACTTCTGCCCTACTCTCATTGTTTATCAACACTTGAATTTCTTGATTGGCCAAAAGTTTGTTATTTAAATCATAGGCCTGCCCATAGAACTCTAATCCTTTTTGAAAGGTATATTTTATTTCATCCGGGATTTCTTTTTCAATACCTACGCCGATTCCTTCCAAAGGGCGTTTTGCTATAACCTTTAGGTCATTCAAATAATTTTCACTACGCTTTCCATTTTCTTCAAAAATCATATTGCTTGCGCCATCCGTTTTAATTATGCTAACCAATAGCTCAGTTGAAACTGGTTGACCTTTATCATCGGTTACCTTTACTTCATATTTGAGTTTTTTTCCTTTCTCAGAATTATAGACTTCTTCTTCCGCAGTAAAATTTAATTCGTTCCTATTTACTAAAACGGGTCGTTCCGCCCAAACTTGATCAAATTGATCAACCACATCCAAATTCAGTAGCCCGTTGGGCAGACCATCTTTTGGAATTTCAAGTTCTACAAACTCTGATGTTTTCTCAAAATTGATTTCTGTCTCAAAGATTGTTCGATTGTTTTTACTTCCACGTAGTTGATAAGTTCCTTCTAGTAATGCTTCCGTAGCACCAACACGTACTTTTATATTTTGGCTGTCAATATTATTTGCTTGAAGGATAATCCCTTCTTCCAATGCCTTTGGTAACTCCAGTTGATATCCAGAAGAGCCTTGAAAATAATAGGATTCACCAGCCTTAGGTGAAAAACTAAAAGTTGCTAACCCATCTTCATAGTTAACCAAATTTGTTATTTCTTTACCTGTCTCGTCAACAATTTTACCAGCTACAGTATTTCCGCTTTGATTTGAGACAACAGCTTTATTTTCAAAACCTGAAATAAAGTGACCACTTTCAGGGTGAACTACTATAAGTTCCTTATTATCAAGGTCTCCTTTTGCTATACTTATTTTTTTTAGAGATAGGCTCTCGGCCCCATAATTTAACATCCAACGGGTGTAGGCGCGAATGTAATAGTAACCGTCTTCAAGTTTTTTTGAGAGTTCAAGAACACCACTAGCTGAACCACCTTGTATTTGGTGATACTGCTGAGTTATCAAACTTCCTTCAGAATCCAATAATTCAATTCTTAATACATCACTAGCACTAACTCTTAATTCCTTAGGTCCTGTTAACACATAAGCTTTGAAAAACAAGTCTTGTTGAGGCCGGTAGCTTTCAGAATCAAGATGTAACAACACCTGTTCTTGCCAAAGGCCAAGCGAATCTTTTTGTGTAATCTGATAAAATGATATAGATCGGAAATCATTCTTCAGGGTTTCTAAATTATCCCCACCTGATTGCCCGTTCAAATTGACTAACATTAATAATGAAAAAAGAAGAAGAATATTAGATTTTTTCATAGCAAACCGTTCTAAATTAGTTTATTAAGATACTAATTAAACTGATAACATACGATAAGCACAATATAAAGCCTAGAGGAATAGTTTACCAAAATCTGGGTTCACTGTAGTAGAATATTGATTTATTCAGGATATTCTACACGAAGATGATAGATATTGGTCAGCTTTTGTTTAAATATTTTCTTGATGGTTTCAATTTCTTTAAACGTAATATTGGCATTGATAAATTGATTCGCTGACATTTGACCGGCGATGATTTTATCGACAAATTCATCGATAATCAAAAAGGTAGGGTTCTTTAAACTCTTAGACGCCGCCTCTACAGAGTCTGCCATCATTAAAATTGCCGTTTCTTTCGAGAATGGAGTGGGACCAGGATATCGAAAATCATCCGCGTTTGCTTCAGAATCAAACTCTTGCTGTTTCTTGAAAAAATAGTACACCAAAGTTGTACCGTGATGAGATCTTATGAAGTCTATTACACGATCTGGTAAATTGTTCTTTCGGGCCAATTCTATTCCACCGATGACATGGTCAACGATAATTTTTGCACTATCTCTAGGTGATAGTTCATCATGCGGGTTTACATTCGTTATTTGGTTCTCAGTAAAGTAAGTAGGATTCAGCATCTTACCAATATCATGATACAACGCGCCCACCCTAACCAACATGGCATTGGCTCCTATTTCATTGGCCGCCGCTTCTGCCAAATTGGAAACTTGTAAAGAATGATGAAATGTTCCCGGTGCTTTGTTAGAAAGTTCTTTTAATAATTTAGAATTAGTATCGGATAACTCCAATAAAGACACATCTGAAACTAATCCGAAAATCTTTTCATAGACATAGATCAAAGGTTGAACAAAGAGCGTAATCATACCATTAAGAAGAAATAGTCCAAGAGTGAACCACACGATATTCTCCAAATTGCCCTCATGAATAATATGAAAGGCCAAATAACCGATAATATATATTAAGGTAATCTGCGCCACCGAAATAAACAGGTTAGCTCTCTTGTAAAGTTCTGAAATGGTCAATATAGTAACAATACCGGCAATAATCTGGAGGAAAATATATTCGAAGCTATTGGGTACCACAAAACCTAAGATCAACACGGTTAACACATGTACAAACAGCCCAAGGCGCGCATCAAAGAATGTTTTCAATAACAGAGGAAGAATACAGAGCGGTACCACAAATACATAAGCTTCATTGTATTTGACCATCATGGTGGTCACAAAGACCATCAATAAAATATTGAAAAAGATAAAAGTTACTTTGGTATTATTCTGGTAGATTTCGTAGCGGTATTTCTTTAAAAAGAAAAGAAGCATCAGTAGCACCAATGCCACTAGAATGGTATAACCAAAGAGTATAAAATAATAGTTATTGGCCGCCCAGAGTTCAGACTCATATTCCTCCCGCAATGAATCCAATATTTTATAATTCTCGGCTTCAACAACTTCCCCTTTCGCAATAATCAATTTTCCTTCATCTATTGTACCTCGAGTATGCGATATTTTTGAGATTTCATCCGCCAGCGCTTTTTCCGAAAGGTTTTTATCATAGGTAACATTGGGTTGAACAATACCTCTTAACAATTCTTGAAACGGACGACTGAACATTCCTAAGCCATTTTCGCGCAACATATCCCTAATTGCCTTATCAATATCGTCTGGCTTATAAAGCTCCCCATACGGTATTGATTTTTGAAGATTATTACGAACTAGATAAACGGGATCATCTGCATTCTTGTTCACCGATTTCTCCAGAACACCATTAGCATAAAGTCCATCAAGTATTTTGCTCCCCGCTCGTTTTAGCGTTGGCAACTGATTTTGGTTGTACTTATCCGATGAGAAAACCGACGGGAATTTCTCCTCATACCTTTTTTGGGCCTCTGATAAAATTGAAGTATCGACAGTATAATAATCTACTTGATTGCTCTTTACCTGCTTTTGTTCATCTTGAATTTCTAGAGCTGATTTACCAATGCTAAAGTCAAAAGGAGCATATAGGTTTTCATATTGCCAAGGTTTTCCCTTTTGAAATTCATATTTGAACTTCCCACCCTTTGGGA
Organism: uncultured Maribacter sp.; assembly: GCA_964614665.1. Taxonomy (GTDB): domain Bacteria; phylum Bacteroidota; class Bacteroidia; order Flavobacteriales; family Flavobacteriaceae; genus Maribacter_C. Next base: position 17,134 of record CAZTLZ010000039.1, on the reverse strand, counting down.
AAAAGAAAACGATACCAAACACACTGACCGCATAAAGTATATACTTGTAAATCAGTGATTGATTTTTATACAGTTTGTCCAGGGATTTACTCATTGAAAGGTGGTCAGACATCAAAAATAGAAAAATATACCCGTAAAAGAAGTTCAGAAGTCATGCATTTTGATGAGTGACTTTTATCAAAAGCCAAAGAACTTTGGATTTTCAGGATAAGGGAGGTAGCAGTTTCGATAGTATTTGATGATAGGTTAAACCACTTAATTTATTAATTTCGCAACCGTAATAGTCAATACGATTTTATTATGAGAGATGTAGTCATAGTATCTGCCGTTCGAACTCCGATAGGCAGTTTCATGGGTAAATTATCAACCATACCAGCACCCAAATTAGGTGCTGTAGCCATCAAGGGAGCTTTGGAAAGAATCAACCTTGACCCCAATAAAGTTGATGAAGTTTTAATGGGTAATGTAGTTCAAGCAGGTACCGGTCAAGCTCCTGCTCGTCAGGCTGCAATATTTGCAGGTGTTCCAGACAGTGTACCTTGTACCACGATAAATAAAGTTTGTGCTTCAGGAATGAAAGCGGTCATGCAGGCAGCTCAGGCTATTGCATTAGGAGATATCGAAATTGCGGTGGCGGGTGGAATGGAAAACATGAGCCTTATCCCTCACTATGTTCACTTAAGGTCAGGACAAAAGTTTGGGCCTACTTCCCTAATCGACGGCATGCAAAAAGATGGCCTCGTTGATGTTTACGATCAAAATGCAATGGGCGTTTGTGCAGACGCCTGCGCCACAGAACATAATTTCAGTAGAGAAGACCAAGATGCCTTCGCCATCCAATCCTATCAAAGATCTGCTGATGCATGGAGTCAAGGTCGATTTAATAATGAAGTCGTTCCCGTTGAAGTACCACAGCGAAGAGGCGAACCAATCGTGGTTTCCGAAGATGAAGAATTCAAAAATGTGAAGCTCGAAAAAATTCCCACCCTTAGAGCAGCGTTTTCTAAAGGGGGAACAGTTACAGCGGCCAACGCATCAACCATAAATGATGGTGCTGCAGCCTTAGTGCTAATGAGTGCCCAGAAAGCAAAAGAATTGAACCTACAACCCCTGGCAAAGATAAGTGCTCATGCCGATGCGGCCCAAGAACCTAAATGGTTTACAACGGCGCCGGCAAAGGCCTTGCCCAAGGCACTTTCAAAAGCTGGAATTTCGATTGGGGATGTTGATTTTTTCGAGTTCAATGAGGCTTTCGCGGTGGTAGGTCTCGCCAATATGAAATTGTTGGGACTAACGGATGTAAATGTAAACGTAAATGGTGGTGCGGTCTCTCTGGGGCATCCTTTAGGTTGTTCAGGAGCCAGGATTTTGGTCACCTTACTTCATACCCTAGAACAAAAGGATGCAAAAATTGGAGCTGCGGCCATATGTAACGGTGGTGGCGGAGCGTCGGCAATAGTTGTCGAAAGAAACTAATTCGGAAGAAAGGTAACACGATTCATGCAGTACGGTATATGTCACCTTAGTGTTGTTCCAGTTCGGTCAATTGCAGATGACACGGGCGAAATGGCATCCCAATTATTATACGGAGAGCACTTTAAGATTCTTGAAGAACGAAAGTCTTGGAGTAAAATACGAATGGCCTTTGACCAATATGAAGGCTGGGTATTAAATAATCAAATATTCACCATTGAGCAGAGCGAATATGATTTGATTGAAACTTCGGAGAACGCAAAATATGCAGTCGACCTCGTTTCTTTTGTATCTTCAAAAGAGCATGTCTTGCTTCCCCTCGTATTAGGATCCACGGTACATACGTCCATAGTTTTGGGACATGTCTTTGAAGGAGCGTACGCTGAAAACCAACAAGAAAAAACCAATGTAGTACCAACAGCATTGTTATATCTCAATGCACCCTTTCTTTGGGGCGGAAGAACGCCATTTGGACTGGATTCTTCAGGTTTCACACAAATGACCTATAAGGTAAATGGGTATCATTTGAAACGTTCCGCATTAGAACAAGCAGCTCAAGGTGAGGCTTTGAGTTTTATAGAGGAAAGTGAACCCGGTGATCTTGCCTTTTTTGATAATAAGGAAGGTGTTATAGATCATGTTGGTATTGTGATGGATGACAATTATATTATTCATTGCAATGGCAAGGTTCGCATCGACCGTTTGGATCATACCGGAATATTCAATGGCGAATTAAATCGTTATACCCACAAGCTTAGGGTCATAAAAAAAATCATATAAGAAACCCCACTCGGTGAGCGGGGTTTTTTTCAGTTTATTGATCGGAGTGTTTTTTATTCGCCCAATAATTTTTTGAGCCTCATAAAATTCTCATTATCACCCATGGCTCCGTAGATATTCTTCAACTGCGTAAGAATACCTTGATTGTCAGGATTCAATTTTAATGCATCCTCCAATACGCCTGCTCCTTGCATGAACAAATCGTCTTTTTTCTTTTTCAGTTCATCATATTTAGCAATATCACTTCTAGAGTTACCTAAAGAATTCATCTCATCGATCAAACCGTTACCTTCATTAACATAGGTGGTTGAAAGATTCAGTTGGGCGTTGGTATAATTAGGGTTAACGTCTAATGCCTTTTTATAGGCCGCTCTTGCCTCTTCAAGGTTACCCTGCTCCATATTGATAACGCCTATATTGTAATGCAAATCAGGGTTGTCGGGAGCAACCGCGGCCGCCTCTGCCATCATGGCCTTGAACTTTTCTTTATCACCTAATTTGTAATGAAGATTCGCCTCATTCAATATAAGGTTAACATCATTAGGGTCATTGGCCCTAGCCGCCTTGTAAGCCTCTAAAGCTTTATCATCTTGACCAAGTTGGGTATAAATAAGCGCTGTGTTTTTAACTATTTCAGCTGACTTAGATGGTGTTTTTTCATCTATTGGATCTTTAAAAGTTCCTGACTTAACCATAAGATCACGTTGTATCTTATCCATTATCTCAACCTCGCCGGTTTCAACATTGGTTGCTTTAAAAACTACTCCACTACCATCGTAACCAACTTTCTGTAGTTCGTCATAATAAGTCAACGCCTGCTCAAAATGCTGTCCATTAACAGCACTACTGGCCGCATAGTAAAGATATGATGTGTCTTTCGGACTAATTTTATAGGCCATATATAACTTCTCAGCAGCAACTTTGAAGTTTTTATTTCCATTATCTTCAACCGCAGAATTGACCATATCAGCAGTAAGTGCTTGAACCCGCTGCTTTGTTTCGTCAGAATACTTCGATTTTCCACTTTTCTCTTCTATGTCAAGAACCTTGTTGAAAGACTCAGCTGCGTCGGTGAAAGCTGCATTATCACCATTCTTTCCCAAATCAGCCATGGCCTGACCTCTTAAAAAATGATATTGTGTCTGATATTTTTCATCAGCTCCGGAAATCATTCCAGATATGCCATCAAGCGCAGTCTTCGCAGCGGCCATATCCCCACCTTTGACGGCTTTCTCGGCAGCCTTTAACTCCGCCTTCTGGGCAAAGGAGACCATTGCAAAAGACATTGTTGCAAGTATTAAAATTTTAGTTTTCATCTTCAATTAAATTAAAAAGTTAGAGTTTAAATGATTATTACTTATTCTTCTTCGGAGCTACTTTCAGCAGCATCCGCACTTCCATTATCAATAGCCGTGCCATCTTCGGTTGTTACCTCAATGCCCATGATGTCGACTTCCTCAAGGTCATCATCATCCTTCATGACCTTCGCAACGGCCGCAATACTGTCGTTACCCTTGATATTAATGAGTTTAACACCTTGTGTGGCTCTACCCATTACGCGGAGATCCTCAACACTCATACGAATTGCAATACCTGATTTATTGATAATCATTAGATCATCTGAATCACACACATTTTTTATTGCGACCAATCCACCAGTCTTCTCCGTAATGGAAATAGTCTTAACACCCTTTCCACCGCGATTGGTAATTCTATAGTCATCAATACTAGATCTTTTGCCATATCCGTTTTCAGAAACGACTAGCAGTTCGTCCTCAAAATTATGAACGGAAACCATTCCGATAACTTCATCATCATCTTCGTTGGCCAATCTAATACCACGTACCCCTGAAGCATTTCGACCCATCGGACGGGTTTTACTTTCTTCAAACCTGATGGCCTTTCCTGATTTAAGCCCTAAGAATATTTGGCTTGTTCCGGTCGTAAGTTTCGCTTCAAGCAACTCATCCCCTTCGCGGATACCAATAGCATTGATTCCATTCTGTCTTGGTCTTGAGTATTGTTCCAAAGAAGTTTTCTTTACAGTTCCTTTTTTGGTCGCCATGATTACGTAATGACTGTTGACATATTCCTCATCTTTTAAATCCTGAGTACAGATAAATGCTTTCACCTTATCATCACTCTCGATATTTATCAAATTTTGAATAGCCCTACCTTTTGAAGTTCTACTTCCTTCGGGAATTTCATAAACCCGCATCCAAAAACATTTTCCTTTCTGGGTAAAGAACAACATATATTGATGGTTAGTACCAACAAAAAGATGCTCTAAGAAATCTTCATTTCTTGTTGAAGAAGCCTTCTGGCCCACTCCACCCCTATTTTGGGTCTTATATTCCGTAAGAGGTGTACGCTTGATATAGCCCGCGTGAGAAATGGTAATGACCACTTGCTCATTCGGAATCATATCTTCCATACTCAAATCACCTCCGGCGAAATTAATTTCTGAACGTCGCTCGTCTCCATATTTCTCTTTGACCTCAAGAAGTTCATCCTTGATAATCTGCATTCTTCGATCTTTGCGATCAAGTATATCTTTCAAGTCCGCGATGGTCTTGATAATTTCGTCATACTCGCTTCTTAGCTTATCTTGTTCAAGACCTGTGAGCTGACGCAAACGCATTTCAACAATTGCCTTAGCCTGAATTTCACTAAGCTTAAAACGTTCGATCAACTTCTCTCGTGCTTCATCTGCATTTGCAGAAGCCTTGATGAGTTCGATTACCTCATCTATATTATCAGAAGCGATAATCAGCCCCTCTAATATATGTGCCCGATCCTCTGCTTTCTTGAGTTCGAAGGTAGTACGACGAACTACCACCTCATGGCGATGTTCCACAAAGTAGTGGATCATCTCTTTGACATTCAATAGCTTGGGTCTTCCTTTTACAAGTGCAATATTATTTACGCTAAATGAAGATTGTAAGGCAGTATACTTATAAAGAGTGTTTAAAACGATATTTGGAATCGCATCACGCTTCAATATATAAACGATACGCATTCCTTTTCTGTCCGATTCATCTCGAATGCTCGAAATACCATCGATTTTTTTATCATTGATCAAGTCAGCAGTTTTCTTGATCATATCCGCCTTGTTGACCTGATACGGAATTTCATCGACAATGATGCATTCCCTGCCTTGCACCTCTTCAAAAGTAGCTTTGGCTCGCATAACCACACGACCTCTTCCTGTATGAAATGCCTCTTTTACACCATCATACCCATAAATAATTCCACCTGTGGGAAAATCAGGATCCTTAATATGAGTTATCAGTTCATCAATTTCGATGTCATCATTCTCAATGTAAGCAACCGTACCATCAACTACCTCAGATAGGTTATGAGGTGGCATATTGGTAGCCATACCCACAGCAATACCTGAAGCACCGTTCACCAACAGATTGGGTATTCTTGCTGGCAAAACCATTGGTTCTTGCAACGAATCATCAAAGTTGAGTTGATGATCCACCGTATCTTTGTCGATATCCGCCAACATGTCATCTGCAATTCTGCGCATGCGGGCCTCCGTATATCGCATTGCAGCCGGGCTATCACCATCGATAGAACCAAAGTTACCTTGGCCATCTACGAGCATATAGCGTAAACTCCACTCCTGTGCCATACGCACCATGGAATCATAGACCGATGTATCACCATGCGGGTGATACTTACCTAAAACTTCACCCACGATACGTGCCGATTTCTTATGGGAACTGGTACTACGAACACCCAATTCGTACATTCCGTAAAGTACCCTTCTGTGTACCGGCTTAAGGCCATCTCTGACATCTGGTAATGCACGTGACACAATGACCGACATTGAATAATCAATGTAAGCAGATTTCATTTCATCTTCGATGTTAATCGGAATCAATTTTTCTCCTTCCGCCATATGAAAATCTTATGTATTTAAATGATTAAAAAAGTATGCCAATATACTTAAAATAGTGGCCCTCAAAGAATACATACCTTACTTTATTCAACAATTTATCAACACTTTTTACGTTGTAGATAGTTGATAATTACACTGCTAATTATTTTGTAAATCGGTGCTTTTTTCGTCATTTCGATATAGTTTATCGAATATGGGTACAGTATTTGCCATAGATTGTTCTAGATTTACTAATTTTAAAGCTTATTATGGATGATAATTTTTCGCCTAGGGTTAAGGATGTAATTGCGTACAGCAAGGAAGAGGCATTGAGGTTGGGTCACGATTTTATTGGTACCGAACATTTGATGTTGGGCCTATTACGTGATGGAAGTGGGAAGGCAATTACTATTTTGGATGCACTTGATGTTGACTTAGATCATCTTCGCAGAAAAGTAGAAATTCTTAGCCCATCGAATCCGAGCTCATCTAGCGTTCAAAAAGACAAGAAAAACCTGCATTTGACAAGACAGGCAGAACGAGCATTGAAAACAACTTTTCTAGAAGCAAAACTTTTTCAGAGTTCTTCCATAAATACGGCACACCTATTACTTTGTATCTTAAGAAATGAAAACGATCCAACAACCAAACTTTTACATAAGTTAAAAGTTGATTATGATGGGGTCAAAGAGCAATTCAAATTCATGATCACCAGTGATGATGATATTGTTGATGCGCCAACTTCTGAATCTTTTCCAGGAGACAGTGAGGAAGCAAATGAAGGAAAGGAAAGTACTTTCGGAGGTGCATCGAATCAAAAAGGAAACAAAAAATCGAAAACCCCGGTTCTTGATAACTTCGGACGTGATCTAACTCAAATGGCCGAAGAAAACCGCCTAGACCCAGTAGTGGGAAGAGAAAAAGAGATTGAGCGGGTTTCACAGATACTAAGTAGAAGAAAAAAGAACAATCCACTCTTAATCGGAGAACCTGGTGTTGGTAAAAGTGCCATTGCTGAAGGATTGGCCTTACGTATTATAAATAAAAAAGTTTCAAGAATTCTTTATGGCAAAAGGGTTGTTACACTTGACCTTGCTTCATTAGTTGCTGGCACTAAGTACCGCGGGCAATTTGAAGAGCGAATGAAAGCCGTAATGAATGAACTGGAAAAGAATGACGATGTTATTCTTTTCATTGATGAAATACACACCATTGTCGGTGCTGGTGGAGCAACTGGAAGTTTAGATGCTTCCAACATGTTCAAACCCGCTTTGGCCAGAGGTGAAATTCAATGTATCGGAGCTACAACCTTAGATGAATATCGACAATATATCGAAAAAGACGGGGCATTGGAGCGAAGATTTCAGAAAGTCATTGTTGAACCAACTACCGTTGACGAAACGATTGAGATTCTTCAGAATATCAAGAGTAAATATGAAGACCATCATAATGTCGATTACACAGATGAGGCTATTGTTGCCTGTGTGAAGTTGACGAATCGCTATATGACCGATAGATTTTTACCGGACAAAGCAATTGATGCCTTGGATGAAGCCGGTTCTCGTGTTCATATCGTAAATATGGATGTACCCAAACAAATTGTCGATCTTGAAAAGCAGTTAGAAGATGTGCGTGTTCTGAAAAACAGCGTCGTCAAAAAGCAGAAATATGAAGAGGCTGCTAAACTTCGAGATGATGAAAAACGTTTGGAAAAGGAACTCTCGGCTGCTCAAGAAAGATGGGAAGATGAAAGTAAACTCCATAAAGAAATTGTGACAGAAGACAATGTTGCAGATGTTGTCTCCATGATGAGCGGTATTCCCGTGAATAGAATTGCCCAGACTGAAAGCAATAAATTAGCAGAATTGCCTGACTTGATTAAAAACAATGTTATCGGTCAAGATGAAGCCGTTGCCAAAGTTTCCAAAGCTATTCAACGAAATAGAGCAGGTCTTAAAGACCCTAACAAGCCCATCGGCTCCTTTATTTTCCTAGGACAAACAGGCGTCGGTAAGACCCAGCTTGCTAAAGTTTTGGCAAAAGAATTGTTCGACTCAGAAGATGCTTTGATACGCATCGACATGAGTGAGTACATGGAGAAATTCGCAATATCACGTTTAGTGGGTGCACCTCCAGGGTATGTTGGTTATGAAGAAGGTGGACAATTAACTGAGAAAGTTCGAAGAAAGCCCTACTCGGTCATTCTCCTGGATGAGGTTGAAAAAGCGCATCCAGATGTGTTCAATATGCTTTTACAAGTATTGGATGATGGATATTTAACAGATAGTCTTGGACGAAAAATCGATTTTAGAAATTCTATTATTATCATGACTTCTAACATCGGAGCCCGTCAGTTAAAAGATTTTGGTCAAGGTGTTGGTTTTGGCACTTCCGCCAAGAAGTCTCAAGCGGACTCGCATCAGAAAAGTGTTATTGAAAATGCATTGAAAAAAGCATTCGCTCCAGAATTCTTGAATAGAATCGATGATGTGATTGTGTTCAATCCTCTTGAACGGGAAGACATTCATCAAATTATCGATATTGAGTTGGATAAGCTCTTTGCAAGAATCAAGGATATTGGATACGACTTGAAACTATCTACCGCGGCGAAAGATTATATTGCCGAGAAAGGGTTTGACAAGCAATATGGAGCACGGCCACTTAAAAGAGCAATCCAAAAGTATATCGAGGATGCCCTAGCGGAAGAAATCGTGAATTCCAAGTTGCAAGAAGGCGATACAATTTCCATGGACTTGGACAAAAAGAAAGAAGAACTTACGATTAAAATCAAGAAAGCAGAGAAATCTTCGAAAACCTAGATTAAACTAAAATCAGGTAAGAAATTGGAAGCAAGGAGTCACACAAAATGACTCCTTTTTTCATTTGTAAAGATAAACCACATAAGAAATAGAACATTCGCAGATTATGGATCTCGTAATATAAACGATATATACGCCTTTAATCTAATATTTTTCTCAATAGCAGGGGTTAATTCTAATTTCGTTTTAGACACTTAGAATAATGGGAAAAATGAAAGTAGGACAGTCAAAGAAGAGAAAAAAAGTAATCGTTCGTGAGTATAAATTAGATATGGGCACGGTTCAAGTCTACGACAATTATATGGTATCCAATTTTGATGAGGGAGCGACACTTACTTTAGAGAGGGCATATCAAATCATAGGCATTTCAGAAATACATTTTAGGGGCAAGAATTTCGGCTATATTAGCCTGCGTCAGAACTCGTACGCAATCGACCCTACTATATATACGTACCTTAGACAGCTGGAAAACTTAAAGGCTATTGCAATAGTCTCAATAAAGGAAATAGACATGCACAATTTCAAAATAGAGAAATTGTTTTATAAAAAGCAGATGAAATTCTTTATTGAATTCGAAAATGCTTTGGCTTGGGTGAAACGAAGGGTTAAAAGTAAGTAATTCACATACCTATTTATTAAATAACGAAAAGAGAAAGATCTTGCAAGGTCTTTTTCTATTGCTCTTTTTCCTCAACCTGTTGAAGTGGTTCAGGTATTTTAAACAAATCGATAAATGCTATTCCGATAGCATCGATAATATTAGAAGCAATAAGGGATTGATATCCTGTTTGTTCTACAGCAATGTCTCCCGCCCTACCATGTAAATATACCCCGAAAAGCGTAGCTTTTAAAGGTTCATATCCTTGAGCAAGAAATCCAGTTATGACACCCGTAAGAACATCGCCACTACCAGCAGTTGCCATTCCTGGATTACCTGTAGTATTGACATAACCTTTGTCACCATATATAGTAACGGAATGTGCCCCCTTAATTACTATAATACAGTTGTATGTTTTAGAAAAAGCTTGGGTCTTTTCAATCTTATCAAAATCATCTTTCCATTCCCCTATCAAACGCTCTAATTCTTTGGGATGAGGAGTCAGAACAGATTGCCCTGGCAACTTTTTCAACAAGGTTTTGTTTTTTGATAGAATGTTCAATCCGTCCGCATCGATAACCAAGGGAGTTTTATTCTTTTTTAGAAAATCACCAAAAGCCTTAGAAGTAGATTCATCCGTACCCAATCCAATACCGATGCCAATTACATCGGGCTCCATTTCAAATTCTATCTTTGAAATCGAATCGTCCCCATCCGTCAACACCATAGCCTCTGGCAAAGCTGTTTGTAGTGGCATATAGCCACATTCGGGTACATAAGCTGTGACCAACCCGCTACCTGTGTTCAAACAAGCACGGGCAGCCAATTGAACTGATCCGATTTTTCCTTTGCTTCCTCCAATTATTAAAACATGTCCATGTGACCCTTTATGGGAAAACTTTTCTCTCGGAACATAAAATGGGAGCACCTCGTTTTTACCGATTAATTCATACTCGGTATCCGTTGTCATTAGGTACTCTGGATCCAAACCGATATCAAGTACTTCCCATTGGTTACTGTAAATTCCCGTTTCAGGTAGAAAGAAGACCAACTTGGGGGCTTGAAAACTTAAGACATAATTAGACTTGATTACCGCATTCTTGTCCGCAGGAAGTTTGTTTGTAAATAATCCCGAAGGAATATCCACTGAAAGAATAAAGGCCTCTGTTCTATGCAAATGGCTCATGAGTTCAACTACCCAATCATCTGGTGCTCTATTCAGTCCAATGCCAAAAATCGCATCCACAATAATATCATCTCGCCCTATCTCAGGAAATTTGCAATCCGAATCCAAAAATTCAGGCCAAATTTTACGATCTTTTAATCGCTCTAGATTGATTAAGAAATCCTTAGAACGTTTTTTACTATAATTCACCACATAAACAGCGATGTTATAGCCATGCTCTTGCAAGTGTCTGGCCAATGCAATTCCGTCTCCGCCATTATTTCCAATACCGCAGAACAAATGTATCTTAACAGGAGCTCCCTGCATTCGTTTGTGAATCCAGTTAAAAATCTGAACCGCTGAACGCTCCATGAGTTCAGTACTTGTGATTTGCTGTTTTTCAACAGTAAATTTATCGGCAGCATAAATCTGCTCGGCTGAAAAAATCTTCATGAATGGCACCCAATTAAATTAATAGTTTGGCCGTGTATTCGGCGACCACCATACATTTTATGGTCTAAGAACCTGATTTTTGACAATTCCAAAAAAATCATAGGCAAGATTTGCATAGCGAGTCAAAAGTACTACTTTTACATCTCTATTTAAGATATGCTTTTTCAAAAAATGAACATAGCAACACTTTTTTCTACATCGAATGGCTACAGCTTTACAACTGCCACCACAACCCCTTTGGGGTAAACTACTATATATTAATCCGCTTCGCCTGTTCAGGCCCCTACTCTTAGAAAATATTCTAATATCAGTATCATGAAAGTTTTAAAATTCGGAGGCACTTCGGTGGCTAACGCTCAAAATATAGCACTTGTAAAAGATATCATTTCCAATGAAAGGCCTAACAAATTGATTGTTGTCGTTTCGGCTTTTGGTGGAGTCACTGACATTCTATTGCATACTGCCTACCTGGCATCAAATCAAGATTCATCTTACAAAACCACCTTAAAAGAACTGGAAGATAGACACTTAAAGTCAGTTAAGGAGTTGATTCCAATTAATGACCAAAGTGCAGTTCTCAGCAAAGTGAAGAGCGAGTTGAACAATTTGGAAACCCTACTGGAAGGTGCTTTTTTAATTGGTGAGATCACTCCTCAGCTTTCGGATAAAATAGTCAGTTATGGAGAGTTATTATCTTCATATATAATTTGTGAGTATTTTAAACATGAAGGTTTGGATGCCACCCTTGTCAATAGTAGAGATCTTATTAAAACGAATAATATCAATGGAAAGGCAACGGTCAATTTTGAGTCGACAAATGTAAACTGCAAAAAGTTTGTTGAAGAAACAATACAGAAAATTATAGTTGCCCCCGGATTTGTCGCTTCTTCAGAAAATGGCAAGCCCACTACCCTAGGTCGTGGTGGTTCGGATTATACAGCTGCTATTTTTGCAGCAGCCATGGATGCAGAGATTTTGGAAATATGGACCGACGTCAGTGGAATGTATACTGCGAACCCAAAATTGGTAAAGCAGGCGAAAGCAATTCCTCATATTTCTTATGAAGAGGCTATGGAACTATCACATTTTGGGGCAAAAGTTTTATATCCGCCTACAATACAACCTGTATTGGCAAAAGGTATTTCCATCGTTATTAAAAACACTTTTCAACCTGAAGACAAAGGTACGCTGATTACAAAAAGTGCTAATGCCCAAGGTAAGACCGTACGAGGCATTAGTCATGTTGAAAATATCGCCCTCCTGTCTTTGGAAGGACCTGGAATGGTTGGAATACCTGGAATATCAAAACGATTTTTTGAAGTACTTTCCCAATCTGAGATAAGTGTAATTTTGATTACCCAGGCATCATCCGAACATTCAATATGTGTCGGTATTTCTGCGGATGATATCGATAAGGCCGTACATATAGTCAATGAGGCCTTTGCATACGAAATTGAAGGCGGAAAGATAAAACCGGTTATTGCTGAAAAGAATTTAGCCATTATAGCTTTGGTTGGTGATAACATGAAAAGCCATCAAGGTTTGAGCGGCAAAATGTTCAGTACTCTCGGTAAAAATAACGTGAACATTCGTGTCATAGCGCAAGGTGCTTCTGAACGTAATATTTCTGCCGTCATCAAAGAAGAAGATGTTAAGAAAGCCTTGAATGCATTACATGAGGAGTTTTTTGAAGAGAATATCAAACAACTGAATCTATTCGTAATGGGTGTTGGCAATGTAGGTTCAAAGTTTTTGAATCAAGTTTACCAACAAAAAAAATATCTAAAGGAAAAATTGAAATTGAACCTCCGCGTAGTGGGACTTTCGAACTCAAGGACCATGGTTTTTGATGAAGGAGGAATTTCTTTAAAAAGTTGGGAAGAACAGTTGACATCAGGAGAAAAGGCGGATAAAACCAAATTTTTCGAAACCGTAAATCAATTGAACTACCGCAATAGTATTTTCGTTGATAATACGGCAAGCGAGCAGGTCTCCTCAACGTACCACTCGTATTTGAGAAATAGCATTTCAGTAGTTACCTGTAACAAAATAGCTTGTTCCTCAGAATTCTCTAACTACGAAGAATTAAAAGACTTAGCACGTGTTTACAATGCTCCTTTCTTATTTGAAACAAACGTTGGAGCTGGTTTGCCCATAATCGACACCCTCAAACATTTGATGGCATCAGGTGATAAGGTTTTGAAAATTCAAGCCGTCCTATCCGGTAGTTTGAATTTCGTTTTCAACAGCTTCAATGATAAAACCACTTTTCATGACGTAGTCAAACAAGCGCAAGAAGAAGGCTATACTGAACCCGACCCTAAAATAGATTTGAGCGGAGTTGATGTTATGCGGAAGATTTTGATATTAGCCCGTGAAAGTGGTAACCAATTGGAAATAGATGCCATTGAAAATCAATCTTTTCTCCCTCAAGAGAGCTTGGATACCGATAATAATGACGATTTCTTCGCTTCCCTAATAAAATACGAGGCTGATTTTCAAAAGCTATATAAAGATGCTATTGACAATAATAGTAAACTAAAATATGTAGCCCAGTTCGAAAACGGCAAGGCTAGTGTGGGTTTACAAGAAATTCCAAAGGGACACGATTTTTACAATCTTGAAGGAAGTGATAATATTGTTTTGTTCTATACGGAAAGATATCCCGACCAGCCAATGATCATCAAAGGTGCTGGTGCTGGAGCAGATGTAACAGCTTCTGGCATCTTTGCCGATATCATTCGAATTGGAAATTTCTAAAAATGGAAGCAATAAAAATTTTCTGCCCAGCAACTATCGCCAACATCTCTTGCGGATTTGATGTACTTGGTGTTGCCTTAGATTCTGTGGGAGACGAAATGGTAGTTCGAAAAGTACCGGAAAAAGGAATTCGTATCACAAAATTAGAAGGGCAAGACCTTCCAATGGAAACTATGCAAAACGTGGCCGGCGTAGCAGGTTTAGCATTGTTGGACCATTGCGATTATCAAGGCGGATTCGAAATCGATATTTATAAAAAGATTAAAGCCGGAAGCGGAATCGGAAGTAGCGCCGCAAGTTCAACAGGCGCTGTTTGGGCCATGAACCAATTACTTGGAAAACCATTCTCCACTTTGGATCTCGTCAAATTTGCTATGGAAGGTGAGCGATTGGCAAGTGGTGTGGCCCATGCGGACAATGTAGCCCCTGCCCTATTCGGAGGCTTTACTTTAGTTCGCAGTTATGACCCCTTAGACGTGATACCGATTCCTAGTCCTGATAAATTATATGCGACGGTAATCCACCCTCAAATAGAAGTTAAAACATCTGACTCAAGAAAAGTGTTGAAAACCAATATCACTTTGACCGACGGTATTAAGCAATGGGGAAATGTTGGCGGATTAATCGCTGGACTTTTTACTAATGATTACGATCTCATTGGTCGATCCTTGGTTGATCATATTATTGAACCAATTCGATCTATATTGATTCCCGGTTTCGACGATGTGAAATCCGAGGCCATGAAGGCCGGCGCATTAGGGTGCGGTATTTCAGGTTCCGGACCATCCATTTTTTCACTTAACAAGGGCAAACAAACGGCACTTAAAGTTGCTGAATCAATGAAGCAAGTTTATCAGAGTATCGGAATCGATTATGATGTACATGTTTCTAAAATCAATCCGTCAGGAATTAAGAAATTAGATTGAGATGAACTTTTACAGTTTAAACAAACAAGCTCCAAAAGTATCCTTCAAGGATGCTGTAATTAACGGAATAGCTCCGGACAAAGGACTATACTTTCCAGAATATATTGAACCTTTACCGACTTCTTTTTTCGAAGGAATAGAAGATTTATCGAATCAAGAAATAGCCTTCAATGCGATTCATCAATTTGTGGACGATGAGATTCCTAATGAAAAAGTGAGGCAGATTTTAGCCAATGTCCTGGACTTTGATTTTCCGGTAATTGAAATTGAAGAGAACATAGCAACGCTTGAGCTTTTTCATGGCCCAACTATGGCCTTCAAAGATGTAGGCGCACGGTTTATGGCAAACTGTTTGGGCTATTTTTCGGAGGGCGAGAAAAACGAAGTGACTGTTCTAGTTGCTACTTCGGGTGATACAGGAGGTGCAGTTGCCAATGGATTTTTAGGTGTGGATGGAGTTAAGGTCGTTATTCTCTACCCCAGCGGAAAGGTCAGCGACATCCAGGAACGTCAACTGACCACTTTAGGACAAAATATCACGGCCTTGGAAGTAGATGGTACTTTTGACGATTGCCAGAAAATGGTAAAGACAGCATTTCTAGATACCGAACTTTTAAGTGAAATGCAATTGACCTCTGCAAATTCCATCAATGTAGCACGTTGGCTCCCACAATTATTCTATTTTCTTTTTGCGTACAAGCAAGCTAAGTCGAAGGGAAAAGAAATTGTATTCTCTGTACCTAGTGGAAATTTCGGGAATATTTGCGCGGGTATAGTTGCTCAAAAATTGGGTATGCCGGTCAAACATTTTATTGCTGCAACGAATGTGAATGATACGGTGCCTGAATTCATGCAAACAGGAACATATGATCCCAAGCCTTCAACGGCAACGATTTCAAACGCAATGGATGTAGGTGACCCAAGCAATTTTATCCGCATCCGCCATTTGTTCGAAGATGATTTTGACAAACTATCAAAAAACCTTTCCTCATATGCTTTTTCTGATGATGAAACGCGTGCAGCCATGAAAAGCATTCACAAAATTTCAAACTATGTTGCTGATCCTCATGGAGCCGTTGGCTATTTAGGGTTGAAAAAATACCAAGAGCAAAATCCTGATGTTTACGGTATTTTCTTAGAAACAGCACATCCGATAAAGTTTTTAGATGTTGTTGAAGAAACCATCACTGAAAAACTTGAACTTCCCTCTCAAATTCAAAAAGTAATGAATAAGACAAAGGAATCCATCAAAATTTCCACTTACCAAGAGCTAAAAGCCTTTTTGCTGCGCAATTAATCCAAGGTTGGAAGAACAAAATCATCAAGTGGACTAGGTTCCTTCATAACAGCTTCTATGGCTTCTGTTGTTCTAGGCGCCATTGCGGATAAATTAACGGGGCCCTCATCGGTAATGAGAATGTCATCTTCAATTCGTACTGCTATGCCCCACCACTTCTTGTCGCAATCACTTCCCTCAGGAATGTAAATGCCAGGTTCAACCGTAATAACCGTATTGGGCTTAAAGGCTTCATAGGTACCTCGATCATGTACATCCAATCCAAGATAGTGAGAGGTGCCATGTGGAAAATAAGTTCTTGCATCTTCAGGTTTAGAAATGACCCCAAGTTTAAGTAATCCGTCAGTCACAACCTTTCTCGCAACTTCTCCGGGCGACCTGAAAGGTGCACCAACAACACTGGCCTTTATTCCTGCTTCTTGGGCGTCATACACCACATCATAAATCTGTTTTTGCTCTGGGGAGAACTTTCCGTTTGCAGGAATGGTTCTGGTTACATCTGCCGTATAGCCATGATACTCGGCCCCTAAATCCATTAAAACCAAATCATTGCCAACTTCAGTCTTGTTATTTTCAATATAGTGAAGTATACAACCGTTATTACCACCACCAACAATTGATGGATACCCTTCATACTCCGCTCCATACTTTTTATATACATACTCATGTACACCTTGAATCTCTGTCTCGGACATATTGGTATGCATGGCCTTCATTACTTCTATCTGTCCAACAGCTGAAATCTCAATCGCTTTTCTTAATAATACCATTTCATCTTCTGTCTTGGTTTCTCGAAGCGTATCCATAATTCCAGAGAGTATGGTAGAATCCAAATTATTAGCATCTAGTTTTAAAGCAACCTTTTCCTTAATATCACTTATCAATAGGTCATCCTTGGCTTCAACAAATTTTCGTAATAGTTGATCTTCTTTCAATTTCTCATTAAAATCTAAGTAGCGTTTTAAAGTCAGTAA
>CAZTLZ010000038.1:0-21898 GCA_964614665.1 uncultured Maribacter sp. | reverse complement strand
CGCAAAGAGTACACTTGCCGTTTTAAAATTACTTAGAGTCGCTTGCCGTCTTTCTTCAAAGGTGAACTCCGGACTTTTTAAAGTACGATCTGTCGCTTGCTTTTTAGCAGAATTCACAATTATTTCTGACAACCCATAAAGGTGATTCAGGGTTTGGCGAATGGTGCGGCCTTCATTTCCCGGAGCGTAGTCCAGTTCTTCATCTTTTAGTCCTTCTGTAGCCCAATAGTAACGAAATCCGAGTCCGTCTATCATACGTGAAACTACCGTACCTGCATTATAGCTTGCCGGAGCTTCTGGAATTTCGGCATAGGGTAAAGTTTCTTTCATGATATTTTGAGCTTGCGTGGCCAAGCTAGTGATACTAAAAATGGTGGATAAAAGTAATCTAATAGTTTTAGTTGCCATTACATTGAATTTTACACAAATGTAAAGGAATATTTTTCAGAAATTGTCTTTGACTACCCTCAACAGAACAGAATGAGGAACACCTGAAAAGAAAAGTTTACAGGTCCAATACCTGAATTTCGTTACGGTGCATTTTTATTTTCCCCTCTTTTTCCAACTGCTTCAATATACGCGATATCACCACACGTGAGGTGTGCATATCAATTGCAATTTCTTGGTGTGTTGTATGAATATGGTCATCATGGGTGACTTTCGCCTTGTCTTGAAGATGCTTCAAAAGGCGCTCATCCATTCGCATAAATGCTAATGTATCAACGGTTTCCATAAGCTCCATCATTCTTGTGTGGTAACTATCTAAAATGAACTCTTGCCATGATTTGTATTGGCCCATCCAAGCATCCATCTGTGCAACAGGAATCATCAAAAGTTCTGTGTCACTTTCTGCAATCGCCCTGATTTCGCTCTTACTAGTACCTAAACAACACGAAAATGTCATCGCACAGGTATCCCCTTTTTCTAGAAAATACAATAGCAATTCATCACCTTCTGCGTCTTCCCTTAAAATTTTGATAGCCCCGGTTAACAACAGTGGCATATGGGTAATAGACTGGCCTATATCAATGATGACCTCTCCTTGAGATATTTTCTTAAAAATGGCCGTTCTTTCAATGTCAGCCATTAGCCCTTGCTCAAAAAGAAAACCATATTGTTGTTGAAGTTGTTCTTTCATAAAGGTGTCAATTAACTACAGAAATAGTAACCTTAAACTCCCTGCTTCCACTATCCAAGAACTGAAATCCATCGTGTAATTTCTTTTGCTCCACGTCATAAGGGTAAAAGGTAATCGGTTCAATGCAAATCATATTGGGCACTTCCGTCCATAACATAAAATTGCCAAACCCTTCTGTTACAATTCGTAATTCGTTTTTATCCTTAAGAATGACCTCATCATAACCTATTACTTTGAAGG
Source organism: uncultured Maribacter sp. (assembly GCA_964614665.1). Taxonomy (GTDB): domain Bacteria; phylum Bacteroidota; class Bacteroidia; order Flavobacteriales; family Flavobacteriaceae; genus Maribacter_C. The sequence goes on along the minus strand of CAZTLZ010000038.1, from coordinate 20,520 downwards.
CCTTGTTACCAACAACCATTACTTGAGGCAAGGTAATTGCATTTTCTTCGGCGATTACTATTGGGTTCTTGGTTACCAAATTAAAAGCCGGATGATACCCCAACATAAAAGGGGTGTCACGTTCGCCGATTACCCTAAACGTGATTTCGAGTCCATTTTCCTCCAGTGAGAATTTCTTCTCAAATTCAAAGTCATAGGTCCAAAACAAAAATTTTTTGTTCGACTTTTCAGGGTACTTTGAATTCTCAACAGGTGTGTTGGCCTTATATTTTTTTTTAAAAACAACCAAAGAACCTGACTGCGAGATCAATTCGTATTTAAGTTCGCGTAGCAAGCCATGTTGGTCTTGTATGGCAACATCTTTTGGGGTCTGTACTTGAAAACCGGCCTCGGAAGTAGGACCTATGACTGGAAACATTTCGGTATCTGAATTTCGCCAACCTGGACTTCCCTTTTGATGAATATACTGATGCCCATCAACCACATAGCTGACCAATTCCCCAGCATCGATTTTCACTGACTGATTTCCATAATTCAGTTCTACCATAGTTCTAAAAATAGGAATTCTATTCCAAAAAGCCTTTTTCACGCATCCAATCGTCATTGAATATTTTACCAACGTATCGGCTTCCATGATCATGAAATAATACAACTACAACATCATCATTTGTAAAATGTTCTTTTAACTGCAACACTCCTTTTATGGCGGCTCCTGCAGAATTCCCTAAAAACATGGCTTCTTCTTTTGCCAGTTTTTGGGTATAGACAGCAGCATCTTTATCAGTTACCTTTGTAAAGCCATCTATTATCTTGAAATTGACATTTTCAGGAAGAATATCCTCGCCAATACCCTCTGTAATGTAGGGATAGATTTCATTCTCATCAAAAATACCAGTTTCGTGATATTTCTTGAATACCGAACCATAGGTATCAACGCCCCAAATCTTGATATTCGGATTTTTCTCTTTTAAATATTTGCCAACACCAGAGATTGTACCACCAGTTCCTACTCCGGCTACAAAATGGGTGATCTTTCCATCCGTTTGTTGCCAAATTTCAGGTCCGGTACTGAGGTAATGCGCTTTGGCATTTGAAGGGTTGTCATACTGATTGACATACCAAGAATTTGGTATTTCCGTGGCCAACCTTCTTGCTGTAGAATAGTAACTTCTAGAATCTTCTGGCGCCACATCAGTTGGACATACATGAACTTCACTACCCATGGCGCGAAGAATATCCATTTTTTCCTTGGATTGTTTATCGCTTATTACACAGACCATCTTATAACCTTTGATAGCCGCCACCAAAGCCAATCCCATTCCCGTATTACCTGAAGTGCCTTCGATTATGGTGCCTCCTGGCTTTAGTTTTCCATCCACTTCGGCATCTTCTATCATCTGCAAGGCCATTCGGTCTTTTACGGAATTTCCCGGGTTGAAGGTTTCGTATTTGGCAAGTACCAAACAGGGTAATTCAGAAGTCAATCTATTCATTTTAACCAATGGTGTATTTCCAATGGTTTCCAATATATTTTCAGCGTAATTCATAGATGAGCAAAGGTAAGAATAAGTACAGGCAATACTTTCCGGCTATTCAAATTTAATAGCTTTGACAGGAGTGATTTTAGTAATGATATAAGAAGGAAGTAAAAGCATCAACAAGCAAAGCAGGAGAACTCCAATATTCAAAACTAAAATTGACAGCCCACTGATGTGTACCGGTATATAGTCAATATAATACTCCTCCGAATTAGGAAACTTTAAAAATCGAAACTTATGCTGTGCCCAAATGATTCCTAATCCGATAATATTACCCCACAATAACCCAATACCTATTAAATAGGCCGCATTATAGAGAAAAACTTTTCGAATACTCCAGTCGGCAGAACCCAAAGCCTTTAAGACTCCTATCATCTGGGTTCGTTCTAAAATTAACACAAGCAATGCGGTAATCATGTTTATACCACCTACGATAACCATAATACCTATTATGCCAGCGACATTAAAATCAAAAAGACGAATCCAGTCAAAGATTTTACCATACTTCTTCTTGATATTTTGGGTATCGAGTGTTGAGAGCGTTTTACCATAAATGGCATTGCTCTTTTCATCAATCTCTTTGAAATCATTCAAGAATACTTCGAAATTTCCAACTTCATCCGAGTTCCATTTGTTCATGCGTTGAATATGTCGAATATCGGTGAACAAATAAAGGGCATCAAAATCTTCATAGCCGCTATCGTAAATTCCAACGATGATGAACTTTCGCTGATTCGGAATTTGATCGGGGTTTTCATCCTTAAAAAAAATGGTGGAAAACGAATCACCAACTTTTAACCGTAATCGACTAGCCATTCGGTGTGACATGAATACCTCATCATTCAATTCATCACTATAGTTCGGTAATCTACCATCCACAAGGTATTCTTGAAAAACATCCCAATTGTAATCTTTACCAACTCCTTTAGCGATAATACCCTCAAAAGTCTCCTCTGTTCTAATTACGCCGCCTTTCATCGCCACTGCCTGAACGTGTGCTATACCCTCAACAATATCAAAATCCGGATAAAATTCCTGTTTTGTGGTTACAGGTACCACCGAAACCTCAGAATTATTATTGTCGTAATTGTAGATTTGAATATGACCATTAAACGCCGTAATCTTTTCACGAATCTTATGTTGTAAGCCTGCCGCTGTGGCGATGGCGATTAACATCATAATAATACCCAAAGCAATTGCCGCAATCGCAATTTTTATTATCGGAGCGGAAATGCTAATTTTATGTTCCGCACCCTTAATGAGTCGCTTGGCTATAAAATATTCAAAATTCAATCTATGGCGTTTTTGTCCGGTTTCAAAAGTACAGTTTTCATTTGGTTTTTAATATTGACCGCTTGCGGAAACCAGCAAAAACAAAAGGAAACGGAAGTTGTTGACGTTGTAGCTTCAAAGCAAGTTGCTGTCGAAAAACCAGTTGTGGTTGCGGCGAACCGCACGAAATTATATCTTCCAAATTTACAAGGAAAAAGGGTTGCCATTATTGCGAACCAGACCAGTGTTATTTTCAACGAAGGTGGTCATACTCATCTAGTCGATTCATTACTTTCCCTCGGCATATCCATAAACAAGGTATTTGGCCCTGAGCATGGTTTTCGGGGAAAAGCAGATGCTGGTGAAAAAGTAAAAGATGAACTAGATTCAAAGACCAGATTACCGTTAATTTCATTGCATGGAAAAAACAGAAAGCCCACTCCTGAACAACTACAAGATGTAGATGTAGTTCTTTTTGATATTCAAGATGTCGGTGTACGGTTCTATACCTATATAGCAACACTTCAGTTAGCCATGGAAGCCTGCGCAGAGAACAAGGTGCCGATCATGATCTTAGATCGCCCTAATCCCAACGCTCATTATGTGGATGGCCCTACTATGGAAGCTGAACATACAAGTTTTTTGGGGATGACACAAATACCCTTAGTCTATGGAATGACCATTGGGGAATATGCCAATATGATCAACCAAGAGGGCTGGCTGGCCGGTGCAGAAAAGGCAAATTTGACGGTAATTGAAATGTTGAACTGGACTCATGATAGTACATATAGCATACCGATTCGCCCCTCACCCAACCTACCAAATGATATTTCAATTCATTTATACCCAAGTCTCGGCCTGTTTGAGGGTACAAATATTAATGCCGGCCGCGGCACGGAATTTCAGTTTCAACGCTATGGAGCTTCATTTCTAGACAGTACGCAGTATAGTTTCCGTTATACTCCAAAACCCAATTTCGGGTCTAAAAATCCCAAGGAAAATGGAGTACTTTGTTTTGGCAAAGATTTATCTGAAATTCCTCAAATGCAAGAAGTCTCCTTACAATGGCTAATCGATGCGTATCAAAATGCGGTAGACAAAACCAAGGTCTTCAATACAAGTGGCTTCACGAAACATGCCGGGACGGAAAAGTTACAAAAGCAAATAATCTCAGGGATGACTGCTGAAGAAATCAAAACCAGTTGGCAACCGGATTTGGAAGAATTTAGAAAAGTCCGGTCGAAATATCTTATGTATCCCTAGTAAAAAAAATCTACCGATCACTAGCTGAAACTGTTGGCTTTCTATATTTATGAAAAGGTTGCTTCAAAAGCCCCTTGATACTTGCATTTTCTACTTCGTCAGGAAAAGTATCAACACCGTATACAATAGACTCCCTATCATATTTCATAAAAGTGCCAAAAATTCTATCCCAAATCGAAAAAATATTTCCATAATTACTATCTGTATACGGCAACATATAATGATGATGTATTTTGTGCATATCGGGTGAAACCAGCACATAACTTATTAGAGCATCAACTTTCTTGGGCAATTTAATATTAGCATGACTGAACTGGGTTGCCACCAAGGAAAATGACTGATACAACATAACGATTCCTATGGGTACCCCAATAAGAAACACACCCAATAAGGTAAAAGAAAAACGAATGACACTTTCGAGCGGATGATGCCTATTCGCGGTGGTAGTATCAACATTATGGTCCGTATGATGTACCAAGTGAATCATCCACAAGGGTTTTACCTTATGTTCAACATAATGAGCTACATATGCGCCAATGAAATCCAAAAGTAAAACCCCCAAAACAGCATAAAGCCAAAGAGGCATTTCGGGTAGCCAGTTTAATATTCCAAATTGAGTTGAGACCGTCCAATCTGCAGTCTTTAACAATAAAAAAGCCAATATAAAATTCACAAGAATAGTAGTAAAGGTGAAAAACAGATTGGGCATTGCATGTCTCCACTTCTTGTAATTAAACTTAAAAAGTGGTACCGCACCTTCCAACAGCCAAAAAAATGTAATTCCTCCCACCAAAATCAAGGAGCGATGAAGCGGGGGAATGGTTTCAAAATAAGCTATAATAGTTTCCATAAATTAAAGATAGTGAATTTGGATAGTTGTTGGCATGTGGGTTCCAGATCCCGAAAAGGACTCCTATCTGGTTTTCACGTTCTTCTTCATTTCCTCGACAATATTAAAAGCAGCTGGGCATATGGCTACATTTTTCATTGTCAAATTACTGATTTGATAAAACTTTTTTCGGTCTGTATGAGGAAATTCGCGACATGCTTTGGGTCTCACGTCATAGATACTACAATGATTATCATCTTCTAAAAAAATGCAAGGCACTTGCTGTAGTACGTAATCATTGTCTTCATCTATTCTTAAGTATTGATCGATGAACTTTTGTGGTTTTAACCTGAAATGTTTTGAAATACGTTCCACATCGGCATTGGTAAACAGAGGCCCTGTAGTCTTACAGCAATTAGCGCATTCAAGACAATCTGTTTTTTTAAACTCGTTTTGATGCAATTGTTGCATCACATAGTCCAAATTCTTTGGAGGTTTCTTTTTCAGTTTTGTAAAAAACCTCTTGTTTTCAACTTGCTTATCTTTTGCCTTCTTGGAAAGGTTTTTCAAAACTTCTTCCATCCCTCAGTTTTTAAGAAGACTTACTGCTGTTTCATACAATTCCCTACTCCAGTTTTCAGAAATAATCCCTATTTCTTGCGTCAACATCGGCTGTTTTTCGATTATTTTTCTACCCAGCACACTATTATAAAATGAATTCACCTCCAGTTTTTGAGCCTCTGTCATTTTCGAACCATCGCTCACCAATTGGCTTCCGGTATCACTCTCATAAAATAGTGTCATCTGCTTAATATCCTCCTCTGAAAAATTTCGCGCATAGACCGGGATCAACAGAGACTTCATTTCGGCAAGTGTCTTCCCTCTATTCGTTTCCAGATACTTCCATGCCTCAGTATTCTCACCGGATTTCGGATATTGGTTTTCCAACATGTTCAGAAGCTGGTCATATGCATAGCTATATTGATCCATTGAACGATTACGTTCTAAGTAGGTAGCTACCTCGTTTGAAAAATCCTTTTCTTGGGAAAAAATACCAAAAGAAGTAAACAAGAAAATTGCACAAATCAATTTCACTGGTTGCATAATTTTAAACATATTCTTAAAAGTGGCACATTTGCACACAAAGTACAAATTATATGGCAATGGATATTTTAGGAGAAGCATTACTCGATTTTCAAAATGGAAATTATAAAGAAGATATTAAGACCATATTGACAATAAATAATCAATTAGAGGATGAAAAAGATATATTACCTCTGCCCTATCTATTCAGAAAGTTTCCTGAAATGCCTTCTTTGGAAAAAGAGGCATTGAACCTTTGTCACGGAACAGTACTGGATATTGGTAGTGGCGCAGGATGCCACAGCCTTTACCTTCAAGAAAAAGGGCTGCAGGTAACAGCTCTTGATGCATCGAAAGGAGCTATCGAAACCTGTAAATTGAGAGGGATTGAAAACTGTGTCCATTCCAAAATAGTGAATTTTAAAGATCAACATTTTGACACACTTCTCCTACTAATGAATGGTATTGGAATTGCTGAAACCTTAAAAAAATTGCATGTTTTACTTGATCACCTTAAAACACTTCTGAATCCTAAAGGACAAATACTTCTTGATTCAAGTGATATCATCTACACCTTCGGTCAAGATGACGACGGTGGGTATTGGCTCCCAATAGATGATGATTCGTACTATGGTGAAGCAACATTTCGTATGGAATACAAAGGAAAATCAAGTGAATCTTTCAAATGGTTATATCTTGATTTTAATACATTACAAAAAGTAGCTCATACCCAAAATCTTGCATGCGAACTTGTAAGTGAGGGCGATCATTACGACTATTTAGCAAAAATCACATCAAAATAACACTAGTTGGCTCATTTTTTGCGTTATCTTGATAAGCCTTTATACAGAAAAATGAGAAAGAAAAGCATACTGTTCGTACTAAGTTGTTTCCTTTTGGTTCTTGGATGTTCGAAGAATTCAGATAGTACCCCGGAGGAAGAAACTAAACCTATTGACAAATCAGCAAACCTCTTAGGCACGGGAGACTCTGCCAATGATTTACTTTCAAACGACAAGTTCACAAAACTGAAAATCGAAATAGCATTTGTCAACGATTTTAGGCCCACCACTGCTGCAATGAACGACTTTGTTAATTATATCAAACAACACACCTTCAAGGAAGAAATTGAATTGGTTTTCAACGCTCTAGAATCGCCAGGACAGGAGACACTCACACTTCAAGAAATAGCGGAATTAGAATCGGATAATAGAACAGTATACAATGAGGGCGAAACTTTAGGCATATACATTTATTTTGCGGACGCTCCTGATAGCGATGATGATGAAACTGAAGGGCTTGTTACTTTAGGCGCAGTTTATCGTAATACCTCTATGGTAATTCATGAGGCAACGATTCGGAAATTGGCCGGCGGAAGCCCTTTTATAACCAACGCTGATGTTGAAAGTTCAACTATAAATCACGAATTCGGTCATCTTTTTGGTCTTGTTGACCTAGGAAGTGAGCCGGTCAATGATCATGAAGATCCTGAAGGCGTGAATCATTGTATAGTTCCGGGTTGCCTTATGCGGGCTGAGTTACAATTTGGAGTATTTGGTAAATCTTTATTATTGGGCGGCAAAAACAATACTACAAACGAGGTGAGATCAGCTTGTTCACTGAGCGGTCATAGCGTTATGAAAATGTTGGAGCTTAGAGCCTCGAAAGGTTTGGCCGCAACACCTGAACTCGATCCAGAATGTGTTCTCGACCTACAGGCTAATGGCGGGAGATAAATCAAGGTATATTCAAATACTTGTGAGTCTGCAATGAAACCTTCCATTTTGGGTTTTTCATCACGTAGTCAACAATCAATGGGGTTACCTTGTCAGAAACGCTCCATTCGGGTTGTAGATATAAAATACACTTTTTATTCGTTTTAGCAGCTTGCTCTTCAGCAAAAATGAAGTCATGCTTGTTGTAAATGATTACTTTCAACTCATGTGCCTCGTCATATATCTTTCCAGAAGGGACTTTATTCTTTTTAGGAGAAAGACAAATCCAATCCCAGACACCGGTTAGCTCATAAGCCCCTGAAGTTTCTATATGTGTCTGAAGGTTTTTGGCTTTTAGGGCCTCGGTCAGCGGTCTCATGTTCCAGGTCAATGGTTCCCCACCGGTAACCACAATTGTATCAGAATATTTTGCGGCATTGTCAACAATATGTTCGATGGATGTCGGTGGATGAACTTTTGCATTCCAGCTTTCCTTAACATCGCACCAGTGACAACCTACATCACAACCTCCAACTCGGATAAAATAGGCAGCCGTTCCTTTATGGAAACCTTCACCTTGAATGGTATAAAATTCTTCCATTAGCGGAAGCATTTCTCCTTTATCAACCAATGTCAAAATCTCATCCTTGACCATCTTGCAAAGATAGAAAACACCATTGCAATAGATACAAGATTGAATGCATATTTCTTATAGTGACTCACTGATGGTCTTACAACCTACAACCTTATAAACCTTTCCGTCACTCTTGGTGAAAATGAATAACTCCCCCGAACTGTCCACTCCGAATCTAAGATCAACTCTTTGACCTTTACTTATTTCACCTAAACCGGTCAATTTTCCATTTAATTCCAAACCAATTTTATAAATAGCAGCTTGGTTTCCTTCAACCATTTCCGATACTTCAGAATAGAAAAGTGTTCCTCGGGGAATATCACCGAAAATGTATTTATTCTTTAGAAGTGGAATTTTAGAGCCCGTATAAGTAAAACCACCCGAAACGGCATTACCTTCATCATGATCAAACTGAATAACAGGATAGGTATAGCCTGAATCGTCTTCAGGCAGTGGATACACTATTTCAGTATTTGCATGTACGTCATACAAGAATGTTCCTTCCCTATTCGGCCAGCCATAATTTGCTCCCTTCTTAATAAGATTGACCTCTTCGAGACTATGCTGCCCGATATTGGACACCAGCATATTGCCAGAAACACTTTCCCAAGAAATACGGTGTGCATTTCTAAAACCATAACACCAGATTTCATCAAGCTTATCGGGGTGGTTAGCAAAAGGATTGTCCTTGGGAATACCATACTTCCCATTTCTACTATCCCTCCCTAAAGGATTAATTCTGATGATACTACCCCATATTTTACCGGGATTATCACAGAGAAAGGAATAGCCTGACAGGGCCGCTCCACTATCTCCAACACCTAAGTACAGTAGACCATAATCTAAATCCCCTTTTTTTGCAGTAGGATTGAAAGAAAGTTCTTGAAAACCATGGGCCCGGGTAACCATATCTGCTCGTAAGAGTTCCCTTTTTTCTCCTGAGAACGTCTTAGCAGCAGGGTCGTCAATTTTCCATTCAGTCAGTACCCCTTGCATTCTAGTTCGAATACTATCATGGATTGCAAAATCAGCAGTCGAAGTTCTTGATGGCTCTGTGTGAATCGTATAGAGAAGCCCGTTTTTATCAAACTCAGGATGAAAGTCAAAACTTCCCAAGCCCGAACCCCAGCCAGGATTATCAACAAAGTCTTCTATTTCAACCTTAAGGTCTAGATAAGTAACTACAGTAGTATCAACGAGTTCATATAACTTTCCTCTTAGGTCGCCAATGAATAAGCGCTCTCCATGTTTTGTTCTTATGGCCGAAAGTTTATTTATTCTCGCTTTTGGTACTGATTCGGAACTAGGCGGAACAGTTAAAAATTCTTCAACAACAAGTGCTAGATCAGAAGCAGTAATTTTCTCAACTATCGGATTCAGAATTCCCCCTGGCCTTTTATTTTGAACGCGCTTCTCGGCCTCTGAAAACTGATGAATAAAGCCAAGAAGATCTTCTAGATCTCCCTCTTCTAAAGTTTCGAAAGATGGCATATAGACCTTGTACTTTTCATAAAGTTTCATCGCTCTTTTATCACCATTTTCAATACTTTTCCGGGGATTTTTTATAAAGTTGGTCAACCATTCTTTGGAGACATTGGAGGTAACCCCTGCGAGGTTTGGACCCATCATATTTTCATTGAAATTATGACAGCTTGAACAGTTCTCATTGAACAATGCCATACCGCGCTGAATTACTAATTCGCCAGTATCGTAGGTGGCTTCTTTTGGAATATTTTCGGTTTGATTTTTTTTACTGCCTAGATTGCAAGATGTAATACATGATAGTAGGAAGGTATAAAATAAAACGAAACTTACTTTTTTTTCTATCGTTATTCTAAAAGAATTGAAATGGAGAATGATTTTCGTTTTGGGCATAGAACTGAGATTCTTATTACGGCTTTACAAAATAATCTTTTTCTGACTAATTAGAGCTGTGTTATTTTTATAATCTTTTTCACTCTTAAAGTGCTACCTTGATTTGGGTATCGGTAAACCGATAATGTCACGAAGTTTTTGGCCAGGTTGTACCTTTTCCATCACAGATTCCCTGAATAATTTTATCTGAACACATTCGTCCATTGCTTCGTCCACAAACTATGACTCTTGACTCCATCATCGCCACCAATGAGAACATCACCTATAAAAAAACAAGCAATTAGTTCATTGGTTGCAATGTCTTTAGGTATGGTCAAATTGATGGGTTTTGATTGATGTTTTAACGCACTTTAAAAAATCACATTTATTTTGACGACCCATTATAAGTTTCTTCTAAAGACTTGTAAAGAACAACCAGGCAATATCTTCATACCTTGTATTTAGGAAGGGAAAAGCATATCTCTTTTGTGTTGCCTAAAAATCCCCTATTTTTATGGCAAATTAAACCCAATGAGCACCAAAGACGAATTCTTTTCGCATATTGAAAAGGGGTATACCACCAAGGGAGATTTCATCACTATGGGAGCAGCCATGCTTGATGGAGAGGCTGTTACCAACGCGTATGTAAAAATCCCCCTCAAAACCTTAAACCGCCACGGCCTTATTGCCGGAGCTACAGGAACAGGAAAGACCAAGACATTGCAGGTTTTAGCAGAAAACCTTTCTGAAAAGGGAATTCCCGTGTTACTTATGGACTTAAAAGGTGACTTAAGCGGAATTGCTCAACCAAGTCCCGGACACCAGAAAATAGATGAACGCCATACGAGCATTGGCCTTCCTTTTGAACCGAAGGCATTTCCGGTTGAGATATTATCATTAAGTGAGCAAGACGGTGTCAAATTACGGGCGACAGTTTCTGAATTTGGGCCTACCCTATTATCTAGAATTTTAGATTTAACCGTAACCCAGGAAGGCATAGTGGCCGTAGTATTCAAATATTGCGATGACAACAAACTGCCTCTGTTAGACCTTAAAGATTTTAAAAAAGTCTTGCAATATGCAACAGGTAGTGGTAAGAAGGAATTCTCCAAAGATTATGGCAGAATTTCTACTAGTTCCACAGGAACCATCCTCAGAAAGATAATTGAGCTTGAACAGCAAGGTGCTGATTTATTCTTCGGGGAAAAATCTTTTGATGTAGATGATTTGACTCGTATCGATAAAAATGGGAAAGGGTATATCAATATCATTCGACTAACTGATATTCAAGACCGCCCAAAATTATTTTCAACTTTCATGTTGAGCCTTTTGGCTGAAATTTATTCTACTTTTCCTGAGCAAGGCGATAGTGACAAACCTGAATTGGTTCTATTCATAGATGAAGCACATTTAATTTTTAATGAAGCTTCAAAAGCTTTACTAGATCAAATTGAAAGTATCGTAAAATTGATTCGTTCCAAAGGGATAGGATTGTATTTTGTTACTCAGAATCCGACCGATGTACCCAACGAAGTGTTGGCCCAACTTGGTTTGAAAGTACAACACGCCCTAAGGGCATTTACTGCCCGAGATAGAAAGGCGATAAAATTAACAGCCGAAAACTATCCAGAGTCCCCGTATTACAATACTAAAGAAGTATTGACTTCCTTGGGAATTGGTGAAGCCCTGATTTCTGCTTTGGATGAAAAAGGAAGGCCCACCCCTCTTGCCGCAACGTTACTTAGAGCACCAATGAGCAGGATGGACGTGCTTACAGATGATGAGCTAAAATCGGTAATCAAAAACTCAAAACTGGTCAAGAAATATGGCGAAGTAATCGATCGCGAAAGTGCCTATGAAATTCTAAATGAAAAAATTGAAAAAGCGGAAAAGGCGGCTGAAAAAGAAAAGGCGAAAACTAAAACCCGATCAACATCACGTAGAAGAAGTACACGTCAAAATCCGATAATAAAAGTATTGACAAGTGCTACTTTTATTAGAGGCGTTCTTGGTGTTCTGAAAAAAGTGCTGCGCTGAGGTTTGCCAAAATTTAAATTCATCAATCATATTACAATCAATGAGCAAATATTTAATTTCAATTTTAACCCTGTTCTTTACCATAGTAAGTTGCGAAGAAGAAATTGACGCCACCTATCTAATAACAAAAAATAGCGTAGGTAAATTAGAGAAGGGTAGTTTGGCGAGAGACCTGGAGGTTATTTTTGATCAAGATTCAATAGTCAAAGACACTGTGAAGCTTCTACAGGGGTTTGGCGCGACAAAAATCAAGGTTTTTGAAAAAAGTGGCAACCATCTGCTCACACTTACCCCCTCTTCGGACAGTATCCCTACTATCGAAAACATTAATTTTTTCGACCCTCGTTTTCAAACCGAAAATGGCATTGGAATTAACAGTACTTTCAAGGATATCAAATCAAAACATACCATCAAAAAGATTCAAACCTCACTAAATAATGTGATTATATTCATTAAAAACAGTGATGTGTACTTTACCATTGATAAAAAAGAATTACCTGCAAGCTTACAGTACGCCTCAAGTGTAAATATCGAAGCGGTTCAGATACCCGATGCAGCAAAAATCAAATATATGATGATAGGCTGGGAATGATATTTCAAAAGTGGCCGTAACTCGATGATTTTACCATTAAAATAAATCCTAAGAACTTTTACGAAATTTAGAACGATTGGAAAGTACAGAATCCTTGTGCCGTTCCGCCCACTCTGTCAACTCAATGAGCTTTTGTAAATACGAGTGACCAAAGTCAGTCAGTTGATATTCTACCCTAACCGGTACTTCAGGATACATGGTTCTCTTAAGATACCCATCACCCTCCAACTGTTTCAAACGCTCACTCAAAACCTTATTAGAAATGCCATAGACCTTCTTTTTTATTTTGTTGAACCTCAAAACCGGATAATAACCCAAATACATGATAATCAAGGTACTCCACTTATCTGAGACCATTGCTATTACGTCACGGATAGGACAAACCAAATCAGTATCTCTGAGGTCTACATGACCGAACATTTTTTTTAATTTTCTTGCGGCATTAAGCTTCTGATTATCAGTAATAGTTTCTATTTCCATACCTGCTATGCTTGATGTTACCTTCTCAAATTAAGAAAAGAAAACTTATTTTTGGTTATTAATTAAGAGCAAGTTACAAAAAGTAACTTTATTTATCAAAATATGATTCCAACCCATATTTCACGGATTATCGAACCATACAAAATACTCTAGCCAAGCATTTCATGCCCAATTTACGTGTTGTGAATAGGGTTATTTGCTTGGCCTTTATCCTTACTGATTATTAAATTTCTAAGGCACCAGATTCGTTTTCCATTAAATCCGCTCGCAATGCTAAAAAGATGAAAAAAGTACTTTCCAAATTTATTCCTAGAGCGTACGGTAGCTATTTAAATGTGCTTGCAATGCTTTCAAAAAAAAGGACGGCCAAGCAAGCTTTCGATTTATTCTGCACCGTTAGAAAGGGCAAGGTTCTACCTTCACAGGTAGAATACCTTGAAACTTTCAAACACAAAGCACATCAAATAGGTGAACATACCATACAGACCTATCACTGGGAAGGAACCAAAGGGACAATACTATTAATTCATGGATGGGAAAGCAATTCCTTTCATTGGCGCAACCTTATTTCTAAATTGAAACAAGCCCATTTTAATATCATTGCGTTTGATGCGCCAGCACATGGGTATTCATCAGGCAAGCGTCTAAACGTACCCCTGTATGCCGAGGTTCTTCAAAAATTGATAAAAACATACAATCCAAAATTTCTAGTAGGGCATTCTCTTGGTGGAATGACCATCATTTATAATGAGTACAAATACAAAAACGACGGGGTAGACAAAATAGTGACCGTTGCCTCGCCTTCCGAGCTTCATGAACTGATGGCACATTATCGAAACATACTCCAACTCAACAAACGAGTCATGCAGGCCCTGGATGCCTATATTCTAAATAGGTTCGGATTCCATATACATGAGTTTTCAACATCGGAATACGTGAAGACCAATACCGTAGAGGGACTTTTACTGCATGATAGAGGAGACAAAGTAACTCCCTATCATGGGTCAAGAAAGGTACATGCCAATTGGGAGACCAGTAAATTAATTAGCACCGAAGGTTTAGGACACTCCCTCCATCAAGATGTAGTCAACCAACACATCGTTGATTTTTTGAATTCATAGGAAAGGAGTAAATTCGATACTATTAAAGTCCTTCGACAGGGCTCCGAATAACATTATTACATAGAAGATGAAAAAAGTAACTCCCTTTCATATCGCCATTCCTGTACATAACCTTGCCGAATGCCGCACTTTTTATCGTGAGGTTTTGAATTGTGAAGAAGGTCGGAGTAGTGACCATTGGGTCGACTTTAACCTATTTGGACATCAACTGGTCATACACTACAAGCCTAAATTGGAAACTGAAGAATTACATCATAATCTTGTAGACGGGCATGATGTGCCCGTTCCCCATTATGGCGTTGTCCTACCTTGGGATCTCTTTCAATCCTTCTCTGAAGAATTAAAATCCAAGGGAGTTCAATTCAAAATCGAACCTTATATACGTTTTGAAGGCCAACCTGGAGAACAAGCGACAATGTTCTTTTTGGATCCTGCTGGAAACGCATTGGAATTCAAAGCTTTTAAGGATTTAGGACAGTTGTTTGCGAAATAACTACTGGGACCATTCGGTAGGAGTACGATCCCATCGATGTTTACGTAATTCTAAATGTAATTCAGCAGGCAAACCTTTCCCATCACTGGTGGCCGTATTTGCCATAACGTTTCGTTCTTTACGCATTCCGGGGATGACCGTACTTACTGACTGGTTCATTGCAATAAATCGAAGTGCCATCTCAGCCATGGTCATACCTTCAGGAATTAATGGACGCAAAGCATCGGCATGATCAACACTGGAATTAAGGTTTTCGGGAACAAAATATGTCCCTCGCCAATCGCCATCTGGAAAGGTGGTTTCTTTGGTCATGGTACCGGTTAAAGTGCCTTCATCAAATGGCACCCTCGCTATGACCGCGATATTCAATTCGTCGCACAAAGGAAAAAGTACATCTTCCGGATTCTGATCAAATATATTGTAGATGACCTGCACGGCATCCAACATGCCTGTTTTTAATGCTTTAATTCCGTTTTCGGGCTCCCAACGATTTACGCTGATGCCCATAGCGGAAATTTTTCCGGAGGTTTTCAAATCTTCTATTGCCCGTTGCCATTCTTCCCTATCGGACCAACCGTCATCCCAAGTATGGAATTGCATCAAATCAATCTGTTCCAAACTTAAATTTTTTAAGGTCTTTTCAGTATACTCTACAATATGGGTCGCAGGATACGACTCTTCAAAAGTATATTCAGGCTTTGCTGGCCATTGAAAGTTTTTAGGTGGAATTTTACTTGCGGTATATAGTTTCTTGGTAGGATGTCTCTTTACCAGTTGGCCCAATAACTCTTCGCTATGCCCTTCGCCATAGCCCCATGCGGTATCAAAAAAGGTAACCCCATTCTCAACGGCCAAATCAAGGCTTCTTGCAGATTGTATATCGCTGCTCTCCGTCCATCCGGCCATACCCCACATACCATAGCCAATTTCACTTACTTGCCAGTTTGTTCTTCCAAATTTTCTGTATTGCATTCTATCTGTTTTTAAACTTTTCCCTTGCTACTACAAAAACTGCATAAACAACACCAAAAGCAAGTGCCGTTTTTACCTTTTCAAAAACTACGTCTTGCGTGTATTCACCCTCTAAAATCACACTGATAGCAATAAATAATATAATCGCCACAATGACTTGACTACCAATTCGCTTACCGCTCATGCTCTTCTAGTATTGATGAAAAGTGTCGGATACAAAACCTAAAACTGTTGGTAAGGCCTCCCGCCAGTACGTCCAACTGTGTCGACCATCACGTACCCTGTACTCGTGGGGAATCTCCTTTTTCTTCATTTCAATATGTACCAAACTGTTTCCCTCGTAAAGGAAGTCATCATCCCCGCAATCGATATACCATCGAACTGATTTCACATCCTCCGTTGGAACTGTCTTCAGCAATTCTAAAACATTATGATTCTCGAAATAGGTTTTTAATTCAGCTTTGCTGTATTTCTCTTTATACCAGTCCATTCGCTCTTCCAATTCCGCCATGGTAAGTGGCCCAACATACGCACTCAACGGACAAGCTGAAGAAAACAACTCCGGATGATGTAACGCGTACATGAAAGATCCTCCTCCCCCCATTGAAAGTCCTGCAATAGCCCTATATCTCTTTTCGTCTTTAATACGATACTTCTGTTCTATATGAGGCATAAATTCCTCAAAAAAGAAATCTTCATACTTCCAATCTCTTGCATTAAAATAACCCATACGACCCGTATCCGCATCGGGCATTACTATTATCATCGGGGTGGCCGTACCGTCTTTGATTGCATTATCGGTAATGCGCAACACCTCCCCAAATTGCACCCAACCCGTATGATCATCGGTTGCCCCATGCAACAAGTACAGGATAGGGTAACTACGTTCGGAGGTTTCATAATCAGGAGGAAGATAGACCGCATAATTGCGTTCCATTTTTAAAATTTTACTGGACATGCTAAGATTGTCATATACTTTTCCGTTTTGGGCGGTTAAAGCTAATGAAGCCCAAAAACAAAGAACGAGCAGGAGTGCTTTTTTTTTCATTTTGACTTTTTGTTACTTATGTTCAAGATAGTGAAAACCTTCATATGGCATTAATAACCGACTATATAAAATCAAGCCAAAGTCAACCCTTTTCTTCTAACCCAAAAATAGGCGAAAATCATATTGGGCACCCAACATAACCAAGCTACAATTCGATAGGCCATGGTGAAGTCCTGAAATACAAACGTCAATGGGGGCAACCACAAACGCAACGTTACTGCCGCAAAACAGGCAGCATAACTATAAATCATCATGCCCTGATGTAATGGCAAATCGCCACTTCGTACCGCAAAAAAAGCTTTAGCAGTGGAGTACAACCAAAGAAGGCCGAGACTCATAAAGCCTAAAGTCGTAACCAGTCCTCCATTGGCATTTAAAGCAATAAAAATCCCGCAAACCCCGCTAATTAAAGCGGCGACCACATAAACCTTACCAATGGTTCTATGTCCTTGCAGATTGGCATTTCTAAGTTTTTTACTGAATTGCACCCAACCTATTAGTAAGGCCACCCCCCCAAAAAGGATATGACCATAGAAGCCGATATTCCAAAATACATCTGCCAGTAAAGCATCACTTTTAGAGGCGAGTAAACCAAACTTACCATCCATAAAAAAATACAGCAGTGGATATAGGCCTACTCCTATCGCTAAAAAAGCGAAGACAAACCAAGCAACTTTATTGGTCGTATTTTTCATAATTTATTTATAACGCCAGCTTTTTAAATCGGCCCCTTGAGGGGCACTTTCCGAAATACGTGCAATTATCTTGGGCACATACATACTGTTGTAACGCAAACGGCTGATTGCATTTGGTTGATCAGGATCACCGTTCCAACAGTGTTCGGCTTTGTCACCGTATAACACCTCACCATCATAATGCGGCTCACTGGTTTGCTCGAGGAAATCCTCCATCAAATACACGGCATTGTTCAAATAGTAATTATCCATATCACCACAATAGATATGTATTTTTCCTCTAAGGCTTTCACCCAGCTTGTCCCAATCCCGTTCAAGAATGTACCGAAGGTCATAGTTTTCTTTCCAATATTCGGCTACCTTGTGGTCAATTCCACCACTCATTTTGTCCCACAGGCGCACCGGATATCCATCTTCACCCTGAGGTGAATAGGTAGCTTCCCAAATGTCCCATTGTTGACCAGAACGACTTTTATCACCCAAAACCAATTCTAGGTGATTGCCTTGTCGCAATGTCGATTGAATCTGTCCCAAATAGTCGCGATGGGCAGGCACTTCCAATTGTTTATGATCACTATTGTAGTAGTAGGCATTCTCATCCTCATAGATATTGGTCAAGCAGTACGCTCTAAAATCTATCGGATCTGGGCAAGCTGCGAAGCACCCATTATATTCCTCAGGGTACTTAACCTGTACTGCCAAGGCTTCCCATCCTCCTGTAGAGCCGCCATATAAAAACCGTGACCAACCTTCTCCCAAGCCACGAAACTCTTTTTCGATATGTGGAATAAGTTCATGTGTAATCGCATCACCATAGGGACCTTGACTAGCAGAATTCACGGCGTAAGAATCGTCATAGTAAGGAGTCGGATGTTGAATTTCTATAATCAGCATACGTGGAAAGTCTGGTTCGTTCCAGCGTTTATAAAAATCGTAGGCTTCTTGCTGCTGAATGATATTGTATCCATCCAAATTGAACCGTTCCGCATATTCAGGTTTTAAATTCGGGTCGGGTGGAATAGTCCGAAATCCTCCAAAATCGGAAGGAAAATGGCCTTGAAAAACCATCAAGGGATATTTGGCCTCAGGATGTTCATTAAATCCCTTAGGAAGTAGAATATGCGCACCGAGATACATATCCCGTCCCCAAAATTCTGATAGTTTTTCAGATTTGAATTTGATATGTTTGATCCATTCGGTATCCTTAGGTTCTTCAATAGGCGGGATAATCTGATCCATAACGACATCTACATTTGTAATGCCCTTTTCAGTTATGGTAATTTTAAAAGGCTTGCTGTACAGATTACCAGGAGAGCGGTTCCATTGTTGTCCCTCGCCATTGTCCATTGGTAATTTTACAGTATGCCCTGTAGAGAGATTAAAAGTTTCATAGACATGCAATAAAGCCTGAACATGATAATCACCCGGAGGCACTTCAGAAATACTAGGGTATGGATAGCCGAAGACTTCATTGTCGAAAGTTTTTACTTCATTAGGATTCATTTCCTCGACATTCATTCCATAAATGAGCTGCGTGTTGAGTCCATCATTGATTTGAAAACGTGGCTCTTTTTCGTCATTGTTTGAAAGCATCAAAAGCAATCTTCCATCTTTTGCACTCTCACCTACCATATCGGAGAATGAAACATTGATGGTATTCTTATTCTGATTTTCGGAATTGGGTTGGCATCCTAACAAGCAAAAAAACAGCAGGGCAATTGGATACACATTTTTCATGATGGTCTTTAGTTTACCCAAAAGGTACTCATTTTCGTGAAATCCAGGGGCAAGAAAATACAAATTTCAACGTTACTTAAATACTGTAACCTACAAAATGCCACGCATGAAAAAGACATTACTTGTTGGATTAATCCTTGCAGGGATTATTGGTATGAGCAGTTGTGATTATGACGATAGCAATGATATTGATCTGCTAAACCCCATAGATAGCACACAAACGAGCATAGCCTCTCCTAGATAAAAAGATTTAGGACAACATTAGGGTTATGAGCGACTTCTATGACGCTCACGAGCTAAAAGCGTGTTCTTGAGGAGCATCGCAATGGTCATAGGACCAACACCACCTGGAACAGGGGTAATATAGGAAGCTTTCTTACTTACGTTTTCAAAATCGACATCTCCAGTGATATAGTAGCCCCTTTTTCTGCTATCATCCGCTACTCTTGTAATACCCACGTCAATGATGACCACATCATCCTTAACCATCTCCGCTTTTAAAAACCCAGGTACACCGAGCGCTGAAATAATGATATCCGCCTGTGTGGTTATTTGACTGATATTTTTGGTACGGCTATGCGTCAATGTTACCGTAGAATTTCCCGGGAATCCTTTTCTGCCCATCAAAATGCTCATCGGCCGTCCAACAATATGACTTCTTCCAATAACCACGGTATGTTTTCCCTGTGTCTCAACTTGATAGCGTTCTAAAAGTTCTAAAATACCAAAAGGAGTGGCCGGGATAAAAGTGCTCATGTCCAATGCCATTTTACCAAAGTTAGTCGGGTGAAACCCGTCTACATCCTTATCGGGGTGTACGGCCATGATGACCTTCTGCGTATCAATTTGTTCAGGTAGCGGCAATTGTACAATGAAACCATCGATATTACCATCCTGGTTAAGCTCTTCTATTTTTTTAAGCAATTCTTGCTCAGAAGTAGTATTTGGCATTTGAACCAAAGTCGACTCAAAACCAACACGCTCGCAAGAACGCACCTTGCTGCCTACGTATGTTAGACTGGCCCCATCGTTACCAACGATAACCGCAGCAAGGTGTGGTACTTTTTCACCTCTCTCTTTCATCTTGGCTACCTCAATAGCGATTTCATCTTTGATTTGATTGGAAACCTTCTTGCCATCCAATAATTCCATACTCC
>CAZTLZ010000037.1:0-21931 GCA_964614665.1 uncultured Maribacter sp. | reverse complement strand
CGTTCTTTCAGCTCTCTTTTTTGAAAGGTATCCAACTGCTGGCCATATCCAAAAGAACATAGGATTAGGAGGGAAAGAACAATCGAAATTTTCATAATTGGCTTTCAGAAATAGCATCAAAATACGTTCCAAGTTATGCTGGCATTCGCATTTAACTAAAATTTTTAGGGTGGCGTTAATCTTTTTTTAATCGTGACGTTAAAGAAAGGAAGCGGTTCTCATGGTTTTGTTGACAAAATGAAATAGGTCTATATTTAGACATTCTCAGCCAACCAACTACCAACCTTACGGGTTCAATAGGCCTGTAGTTCTTCCTCCAGTTTTGGTGGTAGCGGTTCAGGTGGGGTTGGTGCGGGGGTCAGTTGGTAGGATGAAGGCCGGGTACTTTGAGTACGGCATCCCTAGCTAGTTTGGGTTTTCGATTACGATCATACAATAACGGATAGTTTGTTCTACCGGGAATTGGATAATCGTTTTTCCAAGACATCCCATCATGTAAGCCCCAAAAAGTGACGCGATCAATCTTGTTTTTTCTATCATAGAAAATTTCAAATAATTCGGCATACCTCGCAGCTAAGTGTCTCGAAATATTTTCTGGTAAACCGTCATAGTAGGGGTCGAAAAAAGTCCTGAATTCCTCTAATTTAAACTGAGGGTCTGTCATGTTTTGTCCAATAATTTGTCCTTCTTTTGTCAAAGGCAAAACGTCGACGTCTAATTCCGTAATCATAACTTTCAATCCTAACTTTGAATATGCATCGATTGCTTGTTTGATATATTCGTTCTTTGGGTAATTAAGTCCCCAATGACCTTGCATACCTATACCGTCAATTCGTATTCCTTCCGCTTGTAGCATTTTTACCATTCGTATGATGCCATCTCTTTTTTCGGGTCGCCATGCATTAAAATCGTTGTAATATAATTCAGTGTCAGGTGAATACTTGTTAGCATATTCAAATGCTAATTTCACCAAAGTATCACCGTCACCAATACGGTTAACCCAAGCAGTCGGGCGATATGAACCATCGTTATCAATAATCTCGTTAACGACATCCCAGGCATGAATTTTTCCTGCGTACCTTCCAGCAATGGCTTCGATATGACTTCGTAGTCTTTCTTTTTGAGCGGCAGGTGTATTGGGCTTTCCTTCACTATCTGTAAAGAACCAGTCTGGAGTTTGATTATGCCAAATTAATGTATGCCCAATTATCAGTAAATCATGATTTTGGCCAAAAGCTACAAAGGCATCGGCCAGTTCAAAATTATAAATACCTGGTTTTGGATTGATTGATGCGGCCTTCATGCAGTTTTCTGGAGTAATAGTATTGAATTCTCTTAGCACAATTGCCTGTGACGCACTGTCTGCCCCAGAAACGATGGAAGGGTCCACGGCAGAACCAATTAAAAAGGATTCGTCATATGCTTCATGCAATGACCTTGCTATTTCCTTGTCAACTTCTGTTGCATTACTTTCGCTGTTCGAAGATTGTTTGCATGAAAAACTTAAGAGCAAAAATGAAAATGTAAAAAGTAATGCACTGTTCAACTTATAATAAATGTTTACTTTTTTCATTTTATAGATATAATGAAGTTCAGCTGAACTATTTCAAAGCTGTTATTTTATTAATTCCCTTAATTTGTGGGCATACCTTTTCCCCATTTCACGCTGCCCATCTGAATTAAAATGTATTCTGTCTCCCTTGTGTTTTAAATCTTGAGTATTGATATAGTCAGCATATTGGTCTTCTTGGCTGTATGCATGTAAAGCAGTGTTAATTTTTTGCCAGTCAGTATTATTTTCTGAGAAACTTCCAAGCTCACCCACGATAATAGGTAATTGGCTATTACCAACAATATTTCTAAATTCTTTGAATAATATGGAAAGCCGTTCATGATATGCTTCAATATTTTCTGCATCGGAAGAATCGGTTTCACCTTGGTGCCAAAGAATACCTTTTATTGTACCATATTTTTTACCTAAACTTACCTTCTCTTTAAAGTTACTTAGTAATGAAACATCATGTCTAGGGGGGCTATCATTGACCCATTGCTGAATAGCACTCCCACCCACAGCCGTGGGAAGCAATAAAACATAGTCATCGTTATATTTTAGCATTTCACGACCAAACGTAACTCCACAATCAAGTCCGGTTCGTATAGGTTCGTAAAAATGTAATGGTTCTTTGGCTAAAATCAGCTCTCCTTTTTTATTAATGGAGAACAGTTTTTCATGTGGAATTGTATCTTTCGCTTCTACAAAACCTCTACCAGCCATATTAGACTGTCCGGCGAGTATGTATACCGAAACATCTTCTTTATTCGGTTTCTTTGTGATCGGAACTTCATCTTTAGGGAAATTCTCCATTCTATTTTCGCTTTGCGCATCGTTGCACGAAATGGCAAAAAAAACAATGGTCATGTAAAAAAGGATTCTCATCATCGGAAATACATTTTGCTTATAATGCAATTTATGAAAACTTAGCTATCAATGTAAAATTGATTCAAGTTCAAAAAATGTTACTATATAAAAAAGCCCTTGATATATTTCAAGGGCTTTTTACGTGTATGTAGAATCAGATTATATGTTTTCAGCTAGCCAATCGCCGACCTCACTAGTTTTATAGGCTTTTCCTCCTTCGGCTAGGTCTTCAGTGACAATACCTTCAGCTAAAGATTTATTGACTACATCACGAATGGCCTGCGCTTCATTGTTCAAATCCATATCCTCAAAAAGCATTGCAGCTGAAAGTACTGTAGCTAAAGGATTTGCGATATCTTTTCCAGCGGCTTGAGGATACGAACCATGAATAGGCTCGTACAAAGACACCTTGCTTCCGACTGATGAAGATGGCATCAATCCCATAGAACCAGCTATCACAGAGGCTTCATCGGTCAGTATATCACCAAATAGATTAGCCGTGATCATAACATCATAAGAGCTTGGCCACTGCACTAGGCGCATCGCCACAGCATCGATAAATTCATAGGTTACTTCTACTTCCGGATAGTCTTTTTCCAAATTTTGAACAGTTTCCCGCCATAATCGCGAAGACTCCAATACATTGGCTTTATCGACACAACATAATTTTTTAGAACGCTTCATAGCCATTTCAAAGCCTTTTCTTGCCAAACGCTCAATTTCAAAACGTTGATATGTCATTGTATCGAAAGCAGTGTTGTTATCATCTTTTCTTCCTCTTTCCCCGAAATAAACTCCTCCTGTCAATTCTCTAAGAATGATTAGGTCGGTGCCTTCAATGCGTTCTCTCTTCAGAGGTGATTTATCAATTAAGGAAGGGAAGGTAAATGTGGGACGTACATTGGCGAACAGGCCAAGTTTCTGGCGCATTTTCAATAATCCTTGTTCAGGGCGAACTTTTGCGGATGGGTCGTTGTCAAATCTTGGATGCCCGATAGCACCAAAAAGGACTGCATCTGCGTTCGCACAAATATCATGGGTAGTATCTGGATAGGGCTCCCCAACCGCATCAATGGCGGCCGCACCGGTCAAAGCTGGTGTCCAGTTGATTTCATGGTTGTATTTTGTTGATATGGCGTCACAAACTTTTACAGCTTGGTCAATTACTTCTGGGCCAATTCCGTCTCCAGCTAAAAGGGCAATGTCTAGTTTCATTTATTTTGTAATATTGAGATTGAATTAATTTCGTTTGAAAACAGCGAAGTATTCTAGTGTATCACTGCCACGAGCTTTTATATGTTATTTAGCATTTTCTCCGTTGCTTTGATCGCGCTTACCGTTTGGTCGGAATCCAATCCTCTTGAGATGAATTCCTTACCATCTGGGAATTTCCAGGTTATTATGGTTTCACAAAGGGCATCCGAATTACTTCCGGGAGGAATTCGAACAGCATAGTCGATTAAAGTCGGTAGTTCTACTTTTCGAGAGATATAAATTTTGCGTAAAGCATTCATGAACGCATCATATTGTCCATCACCAGGGGCATTCTCCTCATAGATTTTTCCATTGATTTCCAGAGAAAGAGTGGTGGATGGTTGCAATCCCTTTGCATGTGTAAGCACATACGATTTTACGAATACTTTTTGTTGAAAATCGGTATCCAATACATCTGAAATGATATAGGGCAAATCGTCTTTGGTGACACGTTCTTTTTTATCCCCAAGCTCAATAATTCTGGCCGTGACCTTTTTCAGTTCTTCGTCGTTAAGCGTGAGTCCTAACTCCTGTAAATTCTTTTGGATATTCGCTTTACCCGACATTTTGCCTAGCGCATATTTACGTTTTCTACCAAAACGTTCGGGCATTAAATCACTAAAGTATAAGTTATTCTTATTGTCTCCATCTGCATGAATTCCAGCAGTTTGTGTAAAAACACTATCACCCACAATGGGTTTGTTCGAAGGAATACTTATACCGGTGAATGCAGAAACTAATTTACTGACTTTGAATAAGGCCTTTTCATTGACATTGATATCGACTTCGGGTAAAAAATCATTGATTACAGCAATAGCACTTGCCATTGGAGCGTTGCCTGCGCGTTCACCCATTCCATTGACCGTTAAATGTAATCCATGACAACCAGCTTTTACCGCCTCCATAATATTCGCGACTCCCAAGTCATAATCATTATGTCCGTGAAAATCAAAATGTTGATTTGGATAACGTTCTACAATCTCCGAAACATAGATGAAGGCTTCTGTATGGGTCAAAATGCCCAAAGTATCGGGTAACAATATTCTTTTTACGCCTTGATCTGATAGAAAATCAAGGAATTCAAATACGTATTCTTTTGAGTTGCGCATGCCGTTACTCCAATCTTCCAAATATACATTGGTCTGAATCCGTTGTTTCTTGGCTTGCTCCAGAACTTTCTTAATGGCATTGAAATGCTGCCTAGGTGTTTTTTTTAATTGATGTGTTAAATGATTTAATGAACCTTTGGTCAATAGGTTCTGGACTTTAGCTCCTGCCTTTTTCATCCACTCCAAAGAAACACCCCCATCTACAAAAGTCAATACCTCAACACGCTCCAAGCATTTTTGGGACTTGGCCCATGATGTGATTTGCTTTACGGCATCCAACTCCCCCTCAGACACTCTGGCAGAAGCCACCTCAATACGATCGACCTTGAGCTCATCTAATAAAAGTTTGGCTAAAGTCAGCTTTTCGGAAGCAGTGAAGGATACCCCAGATGTTTGCTCACCATCCCTGAGGGTGGTATCCATGATTTCAATGGTTCTTTTTTTCATTTTAGAAGGGTCTCGTCTTCGCAAACTCTTGAATATCGCCTTTGATGTTCAACAAATAGTCAATATCGTCAAAACCATTGGTCATATTTCCTTTTTTGTAGTCGTTGATATCGAATGATTCACTTTGGCCGGTAGCCAAGATGGTTACCTTTTGCTCAGGTAGACTCACTTCAAATTCCGCATCCGGATTCTTTTCAATTTCGGCGAATACTTTTTGAAGAAAATCAGCACTTACTTGTACTGGTAAAACCCCGATATTAAGACAGTTACCGCGAAAAATATCCGCAAAAAAGCTGGAAATCACACATCTAAATCCGTAATCATAAACCGCCCAAGCGGCATGTTCACGTGAGGATCCAGAACCAAAGTTTTTTCCTCCAACAAGAATTTTTCCGCTATACGTATTGTCGTTTAGAACGAAATCTTCTTTCGGACTATTATCTTGATTATAGCGCCAATCCCTGAAAAGATTATCTCCAAAACCTTTACGCTCTGTAGCCTTTAAGAAACGTGCTGGTATAATCTGATCAGTATCTACATTCTCAATCGGAAGTGGAACCGCTGTTGATCGAAGTGCTGTGAATTTATCGTATGCCATTATTGTATTGTTATTCGTTGATAGTTGATAGTTGATAGTGCTGAAATTGGTTGAAGTAATAAAACCTCCGTCAACTGCCACTTCAACTGGCAACCATTTTATTCATTAATTCTCTTGGGTCTGTTACCTTTCCTGTAACCGCTGCTGCTGCTGCTACAAGCGGACTCGCCAACAGTGTTCGTGAACCTGGTCCTTGTCTTCCTTCAAAATTTCTATTGGAGGTACTTACCGCTAATTTTCCTGAAGGTACTTTATCATCGTTCATCGCTAAACACGCTGAACATCCCGGCTCTCTTAACTCGAATCCGGCTTCAGTAAGAATATCTAAAATACCTTCTTCTTTTATAGCAGCTTCTACTTTGTGACTTCCTGGAACCAACCAAGCTGTAACATTACCTGCTTTCTTTTTTCCCTTTACAATGGATGCAAAAGCCCTGAAATCTTCTATTCTACCATTGGTGCAACTCCCCAAGAAAACAAAATCGATAGGTTTTCCAATCATGGAATCACCTTCTCCAAATTTCATATAGTCAAGGGATTTCTTATATGTTGATGCTCCACCTTGAACATCGGCTGCATTTGGTATGTCATTAGATATACCCATTCCCATTCCTGGGTTTGTTCCATAGGTAATCATCGGTTCAATCTGAGAACCGTCAAAAGTCAATTCTTTATGAAATTCTGCTCCGTCATCGGTATATAGCGTTTGCCAATAATCCATAGCGGTATCCCATGCTTTTCCTTTGGGCGTAAATTCACGACCTTTTATATAATGAAAGGTGGTCTCATCGGGCGCTATCATACCTCCACGAGCTCCCATCTCGATACTCAAATTACATACAGTCATTCGACCTTCCATCGTCATATTCTTGAAAACATCACCTGCGTACTCTACAAAATAACCTGTAGCACCCGATGTAGTCAATTGTGATATAATGAAAAGCGCAACATCTTTTGGAGTAACCCCATATTGTAATTCACCAGTAATGTTAATTCGCATGCTTTTAGGTTTAGGCTGCATGATGCACTGCGAGGCCAATACCATTTCAACTTCCGAAGTACCGATGCCGAAGGCGATAGCTCCAAAAGCTCCATGTGTTGATGTATGCGAATCTCCACAAACTATGGTCGCACCAGGAAGTGTTATTCCGTATTCAGGACCGACAACGTGAACAATTCCGTTTTTTTCATGCCCCAATCCCCAATATGAAATACCATGCTCATTGGCGTTTTCTTCAAGCATTTTCAGTTGATTTGCAGAAAGTGGATCGGCAACAGGAAGATGTTGATTAATAGTAGGAGTGTTATGGTCAGCGGTTGCAAAAGTTTTTTCAGCATGCATTACGCCAATACCTCTGTTTTTAATACCTAAAAAGGCAACAGGACTTGTTACCTCATGTACCATGTGACGGTCGATGAACAATACATCAGGTCCGTTTTCAATTTGATGGACCACATGTGAATCCCATACTTTGTCAAATAGTGTCTTTTTTGCACTCATATTCTTTCAATTCTAAGCAAGCAAATCTAATGAAAGAAGGTGTTTTTAGGAAATCATAGGAGTTTAAAATTACGATGTCCAATCTAATTCTGTTGGTTTTATAAGTTTAACATACCTCTTCTGTAGTTTAACAGAATAATAACTGTATAGCGTATATGCCGTGCCTACCTTGAAAGCCGAACAACAAAATCTAGCTATCAATTTAAATCAATCAAAATGAAACAATTTTACAAAAAAACATTGGCTATACTGTCATTGACACTACTGCTCTTTTCTTCTCAAGCAATGGCACAGTTAGACCTTCCGAGGGGTAGTCAGCATGCCAAAGTATCTCAACGCATTGGTATTACCGATGTATCGATTCACTACTCCAGACCGAGTGTGAATGATAGGGAGGTTTGGGGAAAGTTAGTTCCGTATGGAATGAATAATCTGGGATTTGGAACAGCTAAAGAATCTCCCTGGCGTGCCGGTGCAAACGAAAATACGGTCATCAAATTCACTCATGATGTAAAAATTGAAGGGGAACCTTTAGCTGCCGGTAAGTATGGCCTTCATATGGTTGTTCATGAAGATGATAAGGCAACAATTATTTTTTCAAAAAGTAATACTGCATGGGGGAGTTATTTTTATAAACCAGAAGACGATGCGCTCAAAGTTGATGTGACTACCACAAAAACTACACATACAGAACAACTCACATTCGAATTTGTCGATGTAGATGCTAGCTCTGCCGTGGCGGCCCTTAAATGGGAGAAGAAACTGATTCCCTTCAAAGTGGAAGTCAATGTCACCGATATTGTTTTGGCCGATATTCGACAAAAACTTGAAAACTCCCCAGGATTTAATCGTCAAACATGGGAACAGGCTGCTGGCTATTCCTTAAATAATGGAGGAGATCTTAATGAAGCTTTGGGTTGGATTAATGGAGCTATTGCTGGGCAATTCTTTAGCCAAAAGAATTTTAATAATATGAACATTAAGGCAGGTATTTTAAGAAAACTGGGCAAAACTGATGAGGCGACATCCGTTATGGATGAGGCATTGACGATGGCTACCATTTTTGAAACCCATGGTTACGGAAGACAATTGTTAGCTCAAGGTAAACTAGAGAGAGCTTTGAGTATCTTCAAAATGAACGCAAAGAAGAATAAGGGCAAATGGCCTGTCGATTTCGGACTGGCTAGGGGGTATGCTGCCAATGGCAAGTATAAAACCGCTTTGAAGCATTTAATGGTCGCCGAAGGTAGAGCACCGGATCAACCTAATAAAGATGCTATTGCAGGTTACATCATAAAATTGAAAAATGGTGAAGATTTCAATTAATAGAATACAATAATAAGAGCCCACCAAAATGGTGGGCTCTTATATTATATGGATTTTAGCTAATATAATTCCAGATATTCTTATACTTCACCAATTGCGCATAAGCGTGTCTAATAACCAAATTTTCCGGTTTTTCTAAAGAGGGGTCTTGTTTGAAGAGTTGGATGGCATGATAGCGGGCCGTTTTCAAAATATCATTATCCTTTACAATATCCGCTATTTTGAGGTTTAATACACCACTTTGTTGAGTGCCCATTATATCGCCTGGACCACGAAGTCTTAAATCAACCTCGGCAATTTCAAAGCCATCATTGGTTTGTACCATCGTTTCTAAGCGTGTTTTGGCCTCCGAAGATAATTTATGACTCGTCAGCAAAATGCAAAAACTTTGGTCAGCTCCACGACCTACACGGCCGCGTAGCTGATGTAATTGTGATAAACCGAAACGCTCCGCGCTTTCAATAATCATTACAGAGGCATTGGGTACATTGACCCCAACTTCAATAACAGTTGTAGCAACCATAATCTGAGTTTCTCCTCTAACAAAACGTTCCATTTCATAGTCCTTATCAGCAGGTTTCATCTTACCGTGAATAATGGATATTTGATAATCTGGTAAAGGAAAGTCTCGAGCAATACTCTCATAACCATCCATCAAATCTTTGTAATCCAAGGCTTCTGACTCTTGAATTAGAGGATATACTATGTAGATTTGGCGCCCCTTTTTAATTTCATCCTTAATAAACCGGAAAACCTTCAATCGATTCGAATCAAAACGATGAACTGTTTTAATGGGTTTTCTGCCTGGTGGTAGTTCATCAATAACGGAGATGTCCAAATCCCCATACAAACTCATTGCTAATGTCCTTGG
The DNA here is from genome assembly GCA_964614665.1 of uncultured Maribacter sp. Classification (GTDB taxonomy): domain Bacteria; phylum Bacteroidota; class Bacteroidia; order Flavobacteriales; family Flavobacteriaceae; genus Maribacter_C. Next base: position 12,406 of record CAZTLZ010000037.1, on the reverse strand, counting down.
AATAGGAGTTGCGGTCATCACTAGAATATGCGGGGGGAATTCGTTTTTATGCCACAATTTAGCTCGTTGGGCTACTCCAAAACGATGCTGTTCGTCAATTATGGCAATCCCTAAATTTTTATATTTTACTTTATCTTCCAACAAAGCGTGGGTGCCTATCAGAATTTGCAATTCTCCATTTTCCAACTGCTCATGAATGGGTTTGCGTGCTGATTTTTTAACAGAACCTGTCAATAGTGCACAACTCACTCCGATATTGGTCAAAAGTTCGCTGACACCAGCATAATGTTGATTTGCCAATATCTCTGTTGGCGCCATCAAACAAGCCTGATAACCATTGTCAATAGCCAATAGCATGGTCATTACCGCAACGATTGTTTTGCCGGAACCCACGTCACCCTGAAGTAATCGATTCATTTGCGCATTACTTCCCAAATCTGAACGGATTTCTTTTAGAACCCTTTTTTGTGCTGTAGTTAGTTTGAAAGGGAGATGTTCTTCATAAAACTCCTTGAATAATTCACCTACCTGATCAAAGTTGAAACCCTTGATTTTTTGTTTTCGCAATATTTTCTTGGCAATGAGCTGCATTTGTATATAGAACAACTCCTCAAACTTCAACCGAAATTGTGCTTTGGCTAGTAGTTCTTGACTCTTCGGAAAATGAATGTTCAGTAACGATTCACTTTTTGACATGAGTTTCAATTCATGTAATAAATTTTCAGAAAGTGTTTCCGTAAAACTCCCTTTGGTATCCAAGAAAATCTGTTGGATCATTTTACTGACGACCCGGTTGGTGATTCCCTTATTGCCTAATTTCTCGGTTGAAGGATAAATAGGTTGCATCGAGATTTTGAGCCCTTTCTTATGTTCTTCTAACAGTTCCATTTCAGGATGGGGCATGGAGAAAACACCATTGAACCAATTGCACTTTCCAAATATCACGTAAGGCGTATTCAATTTTAAGTTTTCGCGAATCCATTTTTGTCCTCGAAACCAAACGAGCTCCATTTTGCCAGTATCATCAACAAACGTAGCAACAAGTCGTTTCCCTTTCTTTTGCTCAACAGTTTTGATATTTATGACTTTACCTACGATTTGTATATCGGCACTGCTGCGTTGCAGTTGCCCAATTTTATAGTACTGTGTTTTATCGAGATAGCGATTCGGAAAGAGATTTAACAAATCTTGATAGGTATGGATTCCTAGTTCCCCCTGAAGTGTTTCGGCCCGGTTCGGCCCGACTCCTTTGAGATAGGTAATAGGTGTTTGAAGGAAATTGGAATTCATAAAACGAATTTAGGGGTTCGGTTAAACAACTACAACAAAAAAATCCTTCCTTAATACCACCGGAGGATGTAAAATGCTAGGGTAATGGATTTGCAAAAAGTAATAAGATTTGAGAATTACCGACAATTTATTTCCTCCCTTTTTGAGGAGGGTTAGGGAGGGGAGAACTAAATTGGTAAATTTGGTCTAGACTTTGTTGTCTTCACCATATGAAAAAACTCTTAGCTCTTTTTTTTATCTCATTTTATTTTTGGGGGAATGCTCAACATCAAGATAAGGTTGATTTTACGCATGCCGATGTTTATGTGAAACCGGTTCCCAAGGAGAAAAAAATTGTTGGAACTGTTACCTATAAGTTTAAGGTGTTAAGCGATGTGGATTCCGTTTTTTTAGATGCAAAAAAGATGAATTTTGGTTATGTAAGTCTTGATACTAAAATAGCAGAATACCATCAGACCGATGAGATTATTGTTTTTCGTCAAAAATTTAGGGCAAATGAAATTCATACCCTAGGTATTGGTTTTGAGGCTAAACCCAAACAGACCGTTTATTTTCTAGGTTGGGATGATAAGATTAGTGGGAATGAACAAATTTGGACCCAAGGACAAGGCAAATATACCAGTCATTGGCTACCCAGTTTCGATGCCATGGAAGAGAAAGTAGAGTTTGATTTGACCATTGCCACAAATATTGACTTGAAGGTAATTGCGAATGGACAGAATTTGGTCACTTCAAAGCGCGATAACAAAGAATTGGTCGAATGGAACTATGACATGGAAGAACCTATGAGTAGCTATTTGCTGGCCTTTGTTATTGGAAATTATGAAATACAAGAATTAGAATCGGCTAGTGGTGTCTCCATCGAAAATTATTACTACCCCAAAGACAGTTTAAAAGTCGAACCTACGTATCGTTATACAAAGGAAATCTTTGATTTTTTAGAAAAAGAAATCGGAGTATCCTATCCTTGGCAAAATTACAAACAGGTGCCGGTTCATGATTTTCTGTATGCAGGAATGGAAAACACAACGACCACAATTTTCTCGGACAATTACGTCATAGATTCCACAGGCTTTGTGGACAAGAACTATGTGAACGTCAATGCCCATGAAATGGCACACCAATGGTTCGGTAATCTAGTTACCGAAAAGAATGGTAATCATCATTGGTTACATGAAGGGTTCGCCACATATTATGCATACTTAGCAGAACAACATTTATTTGGTAACGACCATTTTTATTGGAAACTTCATAGCACCCTTATGAAATTACAAGAACAGGTAGATAGGGGTGAGGGGCAAAGCTTGTTAGATCCAAAAGCTAACAGTTTAACCTTTTATGAAAAAGGTGCGTGGGCATTATTTATGCTCCGAAATGAAGTAGGGGACAAGGCTTTTCGAAATGGAATCAAAAACTACCTTAAAAAATTCGAGTTTAAAAATGTAACTATCAGTGATTTCCTGAAGGAAATGGAAACCGCTAGTAGAAAAAACCTTTCTAAGTTCCGGGTAGCGTGGTTGGAAAATAAAGACCTTCCTTTTGAGGAGGCTAGGACCCATTTGATGCAGAATTCCCCAGCAATGAAGTTGTTATACGATATGGAAATGGAATTAAAAGCCACCCAGAGCGATGACATCGACTATGAAAAGTTTTGGAATGGAACAACCTCAGTACATCTAAAAAAGCATTTGCTGGAAAATTATGGAAAATCCATGTTTCTTGATGGTATGAAGAACGCATTTAAATCTGATACGATTCCTGTTCGCCAAACGATGTTGAAAGGTGCTTCATTTGATGATTTTCTTCCTAAGGAATACTTGATGGGTTTTCTTAAGGAAGATAGCTACATTACCAAGGAGATGGCTTTGTTCCAATTATGGCAGGGATATCCGGAGGATAGGGCAAAGTATTTAGAGCTAACAAAAGATGTTGTAGGACTGCCGAACAAGAATGTACGCATATTATGGTTGACCCTAGCGATGCTTTCCGAAAACTACAATGGGCCTAAAACGAAAAACTATTTTGATGAATTAAGTTCATATACCGGTACTGAGTATTCTTTTGAAGTACGTCAGGGAGCCTTTTTCTACCTGAAAGAAGCGTTTGGTCTTAATGAAGTAAGTCTGATCAATTTAGTCAAAGCTACCAATCATCATTCTTGGCAATTCAAAAAATTTGCAAGAAATTTGCTCGACGAGTTACTTGAGGATTCGGATTATAGAGCGAGGCTTGAAAAAATAGGCGCTAAACTAAATGGTGAAGAATGCCGTTATTTAAATAGTAAATTGAAAATCGAATGAGGGCATTGGTCATATCTGGTGGAGGAAGCAAAGGAGCGTTTGCGGGCGGAGTTGCGCAATTTCTGATTCAAGAATCCGGCAATAAATATGACTTATTTGTTGGCACATCTACAGGCAGCCTACTTATTTCTCATTTGGCCTTGGGGAAATTGGATAAGATCAAGGATATTTATTCCAATGTAAATCAACAAAGCATTTTCAGTAATTGTCCCTTCGTGGTCAAGAAGAAACACGGTATTGATGAAATATCCATTAATCACTGGAATGTTATAAAGAACTTTGTTAGTGGGAAAAAAACCTTTGGGGAAAGCGAAAATCTAAGAGATTTAATTCGCAATAGCTTAACTGTTGCAGAATTTGAAGAGTTGAAAAATGGGCCGAATGATGTCGTTGTAACCGTTTCCAACTTATCACTGAACCAGGTAGAATACAAATCTATTAATGACTACACTTATGATGAGTATTGCGACTGGATTTGGATGTCTGCGAACTATACCCCATTTATGAGTTTGGTACGCAAAAATGGTTGTGAATATGCAGATGGAGGCCTAGGAAGTATCGTTCCTATTGAAGAAGCCTTAAAAAGAGGAGCAACAGAAGTAGATGTGGTCGTACTGCATACCGAGGTGAGCTATATGAATCGTATGCCTTCTCGAAATCCTTTTGAATTACTTACTACAATGCTGAGTTTTATTTTGGATCGTATTGAATATCAGAATATCAGAATTGGAAAATTCGTAGCTAATCAGAAAGATGCAATTATCAATTTGTACTATACGCCAACAATTTTGACAACGAACTCCCTGATTTTCGACAAGGCGAAAATGACATTGTGGTGGAAGAGAGGTTACTTGTACGCCAAAAATAAGAATGAAGAAACCAACCCAATTGAACCAAACGAACACGAGTAGTGAAGTGTTTTGGGTATTAGGCTCTAAACTTGTAAACTACCAGAGTCCGCTTATCTCCTTTTTGACGTATGCCAAGGCTGTTGCAGAAGGGTTTTGTTTATCCATGCTTTCCGTTAAAATATCTTCCCGAAGTTTATCAGCAGAATCTGTTTCACTCATTGAAGCTTTGCGGATCATCTGAACCGTTGCACTTTTTGCAGCCTTAATGATGTTCCAACATTCATCGGTCAGATAAATTTGTTGTGAAAGATTGTGTTCGAATTCGTTTTCAATACTTTGTATTAAGAGCTTTTCATATGCATCTTTGTCGGCTGATTTAGGAGCAACCCTAACCACTAGACTAGGAATGGAAATACGTTCTAAGAATAATGCCATGCGCTCATACGCCTGAAGCCGTATGGGTAAGGTAGTAGATTGGTTGTCTTTATGTAAGAGGTATCTGCGTCTACCTTCCTCATTATTGGTGTGCATTCTGAAGAAATAAAAAGCAATTGCCCCAGTAACTACTGATGGTAATAAATAAGCGAACAATTGAAAAATTTGGTCTCCGGTCATGTTTTTTGGGTTTGGTTACTGCAATTAAAACGAATGATATTTCTAAAAATTATATCCGGATTTGGAATACTTGAAGGTCAATTCGAAAGTTCCGTTCCTTGCCCTTTTAAAATACTAACGGTAACCAACAATTGTCCCAGATGGCGTTGACCGTGTTCTGCGGCATGAAAGAGTAAACCAATCAAAGTGGACGGCAACTTTTTTCTACCCACTGTTCGAACTTCAGTTAATCTGTCATCAGGTATAGTCTTAAAATACGCAAGCGCTTCCTCAACCTTGTCATCGAAATTCCGAACTAGTTCGGTAACAGTCTTTTTAGAATCTGCCATCCCTTCGTCCTTAAGGAAGGTAAACTGATCTTCGGTCAGCATTTCAGATTTTGAATAACTCATCATCCGGTCAAGAACCCCCGTTACATGGAGCATGTGGAAACCGACCGAAGCACGACCGTATGGTTTTTTCCAAAGTAACGCATTGGGGAAATCCAAGGTATGTTCATTTAATTCTTTGCTAACCTGTAACAGGGCATGAGCCGCAGGTTGTAATAATGGGGGAATATCGGGCAGCGGACCTCTAAGCCAGAATTCGGTTTTTTCAGCGTCAGAATTGCCCATTACCAAATCACTTCTTAGTTTCCGTTCTTCATATTCTCCTTGACCATCTTATAAAATTCATCAAACTTCGGATGGATTTTTATAATAACCCCTTCTTTTAAATTACCATCTTTCCCTAAGGCCGTAATACGTTCAGGAGCGATAGAGAGTCTCTGTAATGCGCTGCTCACCGCTGATGCTTGTTGTGCGGGAAGGTCAAGGTCGCCTGTCATACTTAGTCCTTCAATCGTAACCGCCCTATCAGGGTTCGCAACTAAAATCTGTCCTATTTTTTGTACCCATGGCTCTGCTTCTACAGCAATAGTTGATTTTGTATCACTGCCAAAAAGGGAAGTCAAATCCGAAGAAATTATTACCATTCCATTTGATACACCGATTTTGGCATTCTCTCCTAAAGTCTGCTTTGCACCAGTCAATACAACCAATGCCGTAGAATCATTACTAGCTATTGCATCGTTGATTCCTTTTAATTGACGTTCTTTTAGATTTAATGCCTCCATGGCCTTATTCATATTTTCCGAACTTTGACTTGATAATTGCGAGAAACTGTTTAGATTTTTCATCAATGTTTTGTTAGCATCACGGAGTTCTAGAGCCTGTTTTTCAAAAGATTCCGCCTTTGCCAAACTCACTTTTTCATTTCGCTGCGCTTCGGCCACCTGATTACTTATGGAATCAAGTTGAGATTTTAGCATATTTACTTCTGCAATTAACTCACTCTTTTTTTGTGCGTTGGCTGATGCACTACATAGTACTATGAAACTTAGGGAAAGTAAAATTCTCTTCATAAACGTAACTTTTTTGGAATGCAATTTTTGGTTAAATACAGAACAAAAGTATATCATTTCACCGGTTCAGTGAAATCCTTTCCACCAAGGTGTTCGCAATCGTGGAGCTCTTTGGTTCCTTTGAAAGGGACTCCTGTCTTATTATAACCATAGGTGGTTCTTAAGTTTCTCGTCAAATCAATGTCGTCGACATTTACTTGAATATCATGCATGGTAAACTGACATGGGTGTTCATAACCTGCGGCATGGGTTATTTCAACCAATTCTTTTCGAAAGGTTTTAAAATACTGAGCTAGGCGTTCCGATTTCAAAGGAATATTTATACCGTTCTGTCTCCATTTACTTTGAGTCGCGATACCAGCGGGGCAACGGTTGGTATGACATACTTGTGCCTGTATGCAACCAATACTCATCATAGCTTCACGTGCCACATTAATACAATCGATACCCATTGCGAAAGCCATGGCCGCCTTAGCAGGAAACCCTAATTTCCCACTTCCTATAAATACAATGCGATTTGTAATATTTCGAGTCTGAAAAACCTTATATAATTCCGAAAATCCATACACCCAAGGTAGTGAGACATGGTCTGCAAAGGATGGGGGAGCAGCTCCTGTTCCACCTTCGCCTCCATCTACGGTAATAAAATCAGGACCTTTTCCCGTTTCCAGCATGATATCCGCCAATTCCTCCCATTGGTCTATTTTTCCTATGGCCCCTTTGACTCCTACGGGCAATCCCGTTATATCGGCAATTTTTTCAATCAACTGCATCAATTCCGAAACATTGTTAAACGCTTTATGGGTTGCTGGGGAGAGCACATCCTTCCCAATTTCTACACCGCGAATGTCAGCAATCTCCTTGGTGATTTTCGCTCCGGGAAGAACGCCGCCTTTACCTGGTTTAGCTCCTTGAGAAAGTTTGATTTCAATAGCTTTTATACATGGATTGTCATGAACGAGTTTTTCCAATTTTTCTAAAGAGAGATTGCCATCCTCAGAACGCACCCCGAAATAACCGGTTCCGAAATGAAAGACAATATCCCCACCCTGTTGATGATAGGGAGAAAGCCCACCTTCACCGGTATTGTGATACGCATGTGCCTTGGCTACCCCCTTGTTCATAGCCTCAACGGCGGCTGCGGAAAGCGAACCAAAACTCATGGCCGAAACATTGATTATGGATGCCGGACGATATGGCTTTCTACGTTGATTGTAATCACCCATTACCTTAGCACAAGGCAAAAAATCTTTTTGATGGGCATTTGGATGATCCTCGGGTGTTTTAAATGCCATCATTTGATTTTTCACAAAAATATGCTGATGTGCATAGATATCCCGGTCCGTTCCAAAACCTTCATAGTTATTTTCTTTTTTTGCGGATGCGTAGATCCAACTGCGCTCTATGCGATTGAAAGGAAGCTCCTCTCGGTTGTTGGCGACAAAATACTGACGCATTTCAGGGCCAATACTTTCAAGCCAATACCGTAAATGACCAACAATGGGATAGTTGTGCGATATGGTATGTGATTTTTGAATAAAGATATCGCGAAAAGCGACTAGACCAAGTATCCCAAGGGTGTATCCCCACCATGGAATTGATGAAAGTGTGTTAAGAAACGTATCCATATGCAAATTTTCAAAGTCCAAAAATAAAAGTAAGACTTCCGAAAACCCTACGTTCAAATTCGAACTTCAAATCTTAAGTTAATTTTATACCCAAATGTTGAACTATTACTTTCCTTTTATAGGTTCTTTCAACAAAGGCGTTGCCTCACTGTTCAAATAGTCTAGGCTCATTTCGGTCAGGGTTTTTACACCAAGGAGCAATCCACTATCATCGATTTTGAAATCAGGGGTATGATGTGGGAAAGATTCTGTAGTTCCTGGGGTCATTCCTCCCAAGAAAAAGAAAAATCCAGGTGCTTCCCGTTGAAAATAAGAAAAATCCTCTGCGCCGGTAATCGCTTTTTGGGTTTCCACATACTTAGAACCAGCGATACGCCGTATCGTCGGTAGCATTTGTTCCACCAATTCAGGGTGGTTATACGTAATATCGGTAGCATCCTTTATTTTACATGTTGCCGTACCCCCATATGCTTCGGCAATGGTTTTCACCATTTCTACCATTCGCTTATTGAGTTTGTCTTTCATATCATAATCCAAAGTTCTTATGGTACCTATCATCTCAGCACTTTCAGGTATGATATTAAAGCGGACTCCACTCCTTATTTTACCAACCGTAATTACCGCCGCTTCGTTGGTCAAATCGGTCTCTCTACTAATAATAGTTTGAAGCCCATCAATGATCTTGGCACTAATTAAAATGGGATCGACCCCAGACCAAGGTTGTGATCCGTGACTTTGTTTTCCATTTACTTTTATCGTGAACTCTTGCGCGGCAGCCATAGTACCTCCAGATTTGTAGCGTATGGTACCTACAGGAGTCTGTGAGTTGATATGGAGTCCGAAAATAGCATCTACCTTAGGGTTTTCCATAACCCCCTCTTTGACCATCAACAAAGCTCCACCTTCTTCACCCGGTGGTGGTCCTTCTTCCGCAGGTTGGAATATAAATTTGATAGTACCTTTTATTTTATCCTTGTGCTTTGAAAGCACTTCTGCAACGCCCATTAAGATGGCAGTATGCGTATCATGGCCACACGCATGCATGACCCCGACTTTTTCACCTAAAAACTCTGATGTTACATGTGATTTGTAGGGAAGGTCATTTCGTTCAGTGACTGGAAGTGCATCGATATCTGCACGTAAGGCCACGACTTTACCGGGTAAATCACCTTTCAAAAGACCCACGACACCTGTGTGGGCTACTTCTGTTTGCACATCGATGCCTAATGATTTAAGGTGCTTGGCAATTTTCTCGGCAGTTTTGAATTCACGGTTACCTAATTCAGGATTTTGATGGATATCCCTTCGCCACTCAATCACTTTGCTTTCAATGGCGGTATAGTCCTTCTGTAAACTTGAACTCTGTGCGATTGTAAAACATCCCGAGAGTAGCATTACTGCTATTAGAGTTTTCTTCATGTTAATGTATTTAAAATTTAATTAGTCTAAAATCGTCATCTTGTAACTGAATCAAAGCTGTCATTGCCGAAAGGGAGAGTTGTACGCCCTCTATGACTTCTTCCCTTGGAAAACCACGGGAAACCGAAGATTGCCCACAAAAGACAATTTTTCCTCCGGCATTTTGCAAAGCCTTGATCAACTTACTATTAGGATTATTCGTTCCATATCTTTTTTGGTAAGCCTTATCTGTTATGATATCTTTTGAGGCTTTGTTATGCACTACTAAGGCCACTTTTAAGTTTTCTGCGGGAACACCACTTTGAGCATGCATATTTAGAAACCGTGCAGCGGTTTCAATACTTGTATTTACCTTATCATGACTTTCAGGACTATTCATGATATCGAACACGGCTTTGTAGGTTTTTGTCGTATCTACCTTGAAATCAGGATTGTCAATTGCCCATACTTTTCCGAAGTTTTCAATAATTGGTCCCGAGGACTTGTCTTGAGAAGAGAGTAGTAGAGGGAATATAAACGCTATAAAAAGTATTAAAATGTAATTATTTTTCATTCGATATGATTCGTGCACTAAATATATTCAAATTCGGTAAAACCCTAAGCTATTGTTCATAATTATTGAGCACCTATTTTTTAGATAAAGGTTATTATAGCTAATTTACGCTCGCATAAAACGGAAGTATTGAAGAACTTTATAGACGAATTGAATGAAGCTCAAAGGGCACCTGTGCTTCACAAAGACGGCCCTTTAATGGTGATAGCGGGAGCTGGTTCTGGTAAGACCCGTGTACTCACATATCGTATTGCGCATTTGATGGCGCAGGGTGTTGATGCTTTTAATATTCTGGCCCTTACATTCACTAACAAAGCGGCGCGTGAAATGAAAAAGCGTATCGCTGAAATTGTTGGTGCGTCAGAGGCCAAAAATCTATGGATGGGAACCTTTCATTCCGTATTTGCCAAACTATTGCGTTTCGATGGGGATAAGTTAGGCTTTCCAAGCAATTTTACCATTTATGACACCCAAGATTCACAGCGTCTGATCGCTTCCATTATTAAAGAAATGGGACTTGACAAAGATGTTTACAAGTACAAGCAGGTTCAAAACAGAATATCGTCTTATAAAAACAGTTTGATTACCGTCAAGGCATATTTCCAGAATCCAGAGTTAATGGAAGCTGACGCTATGGCGAAACGCCCTCGTTTGGGTGATATCTATCAAAATTATGTGGATCGTTGTTTTAAGGCTGGTGCGATGGACTTTGATGATCTACTGTTGCGTACCAATGAACTTTTGAATCGATTTCCTGATGTATTGGCGAAATATCAAGATCGTTTCAGGTATATTCTAGTGGATGAGTACCAAGATACCAATCACTCACAGTACTTAATCGTTAAGGCATTGTCAGACAGATACCAAAATATTTGTGTGGTCGGAGACGATGCACAAAGTATTTATTCATTTAGAGGGGCGAATATCAGTAACATTCTGAATTTTCAAAAGGACTATGAGGATGTTGGAATGTATCGCTTGGAACAAAATTACCGCTCTACTAAGAATATCGTAAATGCGGCCAATTCGATTATAGCGAAGAATAAGAACCAGTTGGAAAAAGTAGTATGGACGGCCAACGATGAAGGGGCCGCCATTAAAATACACCGAAGCCCTACCGATGCGGAAGAAGGGCGTTATGTAGCCGGTTCTATTTGGGACAACCGAATGAACAACCAAATGCAGAATGGTGAGTTTGCTGTTTTGTATCGTACGAACTCTCAATCAAGATCCATCGAAGATGCTTTGCGAAAACGTGATATTTCGTATCGAATCTATGGAGGTCTATCCTTTTATCAACGAAAGGAGATCAAGGATGTACTCTCTTATCTTAGACTGGTCATAAACCCAAAAGATGAAGAGGCTCTAAAGCGAATTATCAATTTCCCAGCGCGGGGCATTGGTAATACAACAGTTGACAAGTTAGTTGTTGCCGCTAATCATTATGGACGTTCCATTTTTGAGGTCATGGAGAATTTGGATAGAATCGATTTGAAAATCAATTCAGGTACCAAGAGAAGACTTCAGGATTTTGTTACCATGATTAAAAGTTTTCAAATCATGAATGAAGGCGTTGATGCCTTTGTATTGGCCGAGCATGTTGCCAAGAAAACAGGAATTCTTTTGGAATTTAAAAAAGATGGTACTCCGGAGGGAATTGCCAGAATGGAGAATATAGAAGAATTACTCAATGGTATTCAAGATTTTGTTGAGGGGCAAAAAGAACTTGATGAGGCTACGGGAAGTATCACGGAATTCATGGAAGATGTTGCCCTAGCTACTGATTTAGACAAAGATACGGGCGACGATGACCGGGTTGCTCTTATGACCATTCACCTGGCCAAGGGATTGGAGTTTCCTTATGTTTATATTGTTGGAATGGAAGAAGACCTCTTTCCGTCTGCAATGAGTATGAATACAAGAAGTGAGCTGGAAGAGGAGCGTAGGCTATTTTATGTTGCTTTGACTCGAGCCGAAAAACAGGCGTATTTAACTTATACCCAGAATCGCTACCGCTGGGGAAAACTTATTGATGCGGAACCAAGTCGGTTTCTTGAAGAAATAGATGAGCAATATGTTGAGAATCTCACTCCAATAGATAATGCGGCCTATCGATATAAACCACTTGTTGATGCGGATATTTTCGGCGATGTTGATAAGAGTAAATTAAGGCAAATAAAACCTAAGAATGGTACGCCCCCTTTGGTCGGAAAGCCTAACGAGAACCAATTGCGAAAACTACGTAAATTAAAACCTCAGCTTGCTTCTCCGGTGGGTAATACGAATACTATTGACCCTAACTTAGCAGTAGATTCGATAGTCAATCATACAAGATTTGGTCGTGGAAA
>CAZTLZ010000036.1:0-22295 GCA_964614665.1 uncultured Maribacter sp. | reverse complement strand
TCCTTGTTCTCAATATTCAACACGGGTTTTTCATTGAACTGAGCGCAAAGTGGTTGATATTGGCAGAGGAAAACCAAAAAAAGAATTAGAATATTTCGCATAGTTTATTTAGTAGCTACATAAATACTCGCAACCCCAAAGGTCTGGGGTTTGTTAGTTACCTCTATAAACCCGATTTTGCGCAAAATATTGTTGAAGTCCTCTCCATGGGGGAAAACTGCAGCCGACTCCGATAAATAGCTATATGCGGAGCGATCTTTCGAAAAGAGACGTCCTACCAAAGGCAATATGTATTGGCAATGTAGTCGATAGCCCTGTTTGAATGGTGTTTTTGTCGGTACCGAGGTCTCCAAGACCACAAATGTGCCCTTTGGTTTCAGTACGCGATAAATTTCTTCCAGCCCCTTTTCCAAGGTCTCAAAATTACGAACGCCAAAAGCCACGGTCACAGCATCGAAAGAGTTCTCTGCAAAAGGTAAATTTTCGCTATCTCCGACGACCATTTCAATCGTTTCGTCCAATTTCTTGGCAGAAACCTTCGTTTTTCCGACTTCCAACATTCCAGGGGAGATATCTAACCCAACAATTTTATTTGCCGCTGTTTGAACCATGTTTATCGCCAAATCTCCGGTTCCGGTGGCGATGTCAAGTATAGTTTCAGGTTGTTTTTCCTTAAGGATAGCTACTACACGCTTGCGCCACTTGACATCGATTCCGAAAGAAATGACACGATTGAGTCCGTCATAATTTCCCGAAATGGAATCGAACATTTTGGTCACCTGCTCCTTTTTTCCCAACTCAGAATCTTTGTACGGAGTTACTCTTTTAGGCATTCTACAAATTTTCGGCAAAGATACGACATAGCCACTGCTTTATCCTCAGGTAGAATACAATAAAGCCTTCACCAAAGTGTTATTACTATTGTAATTTTGGTGGAGCACTATAAATTTGTGTAATTTTACCGAAGTATTTGCAAACCTTTTTTAGATGGGCTGTACAATAGCTTTTGCCGCCAGAGGCAATTCTCTCTCAAAGTGGATTGGGGTTTTTAATCCGACCCCGTACAACGATATACAATAATAGATGAAAATCATAATTGCTGGAGCCGGCGAGGTTGGCTTCCATTTGGCAAAATTACTCTCCTACGAGTCGCAAGACATAACCTTGATCGATACGAACAAAGAAAGCTTGGCCTATGCGGACAACCATTTGGATATTCGCGTTTTAAAAGGTGATGCGACCTCCATTGCGGTTCTTCGAGATGCAAAAGTCGAACAGTCGAATTTGGTTATAGGGGTAACTTCTTCGGAAACGACTAACATTACACTTTGTATGTTGGCTAAGCAATTGGGTTGTGAACGAACCATTGCCAGAATTTCAAACACTGAGTTCATCTACAATAAAGATTTGATCAAGTTTGAAGAATTGGGCATTGATGAATTGATTTCCCCGGAGGAATTGGCAGCTACGGAAATTCAACTATTATTGAATAAATCGGCTTTCAATGACACCTATGAATTCGAAGATGGAAAATTGATAATGGTTGGCGTGTCGTTACCAAAATCTGCCCCTTTTGTTGGAAAAATGGTGAAGGAAGCTGCAAATATTTTCCCTGAATTGCATTTTATGCCCATAGCTTTACAACGCTTGGGCACCCAATTTACGGTCATTCCCAGGGGTGATACGGTATTTAAGGAAGGTGATCAGGTGTATTTCATTACAGTGAAAGAAGGCGTAGATGAATTGTATAAGCTTACCGGAAAGAAAAAGGAGGAAATCAAAAATGTGATGATTCTCGGTGGAAGTAAGGTTGGATTCAAAGCGGCAAGGGATTTATGTGCTAAAAAATTCAATGTCAAGCTCATTGAAAAAAGTAAAGAAAAGGCTTTTGAACTTTCCGACGACTTGCCAAATGCTCTAGTTATTAATGGTGACGGACGCAACGTGGAATTGTTGAAAGAAGAAAGTTTAGAATCGATGGATGCTTTTATTGCGGTAACCGGAAATTCAGAGACCAACATCATGTCCTGTTTGGTCGCTAAATCAAAACATATCAAAAAAACAATCGCCCTTGTTGAGAATATGGATTATTTTCAACTTTCCCATTCCATAGGGATTGATACCCTAATCAACAAAAAACTTTTAGCCGCTAATAATATTTTTAGATATATCAGAAAAGGAGAGGTAGTGGCCCTTATGCGTATTAACAATCTAAACGCCGAAATTTTGGAGTTTATAGTGAAACCCAATTCCAAGGTAACGGGTAGCATAATCCGTGAGCTGAATTTTCCCAAGGCGGCAACAATTGGTGGCGTACTACGTGATGGTGAAGGAATTATTGCCTTGGGGGGCTTCGAGATCAAAGCAGGAGACCGCGTGGTGGTCTGTTGTTTACCAGAGGCGATTCCGAAAATTGAAAGACTTTTCCTCTGATGGGCCTAAATCAAAAAATCATATTCCACATCATGGGGCTTTTGTTGCTCTTCAACGGGGGATTTATGCTCGTTGCTGCTGTGGTTAGCGGTATTTATAAAGACGGGGCTACGCTCGATATTTTTCTGGCCTCAATTGTATCGATACTTGTTGGGGTGTTTGCAATGTTCACCACTCGCGGACATAAGAAAGAAGTCAAGCGAAAGGAGGGGTATATCATTGTCACGTTTGGGTGGTTGGTGATGTCTGCTTCAGGAATGTTACCCTATCTGTTCTCAGGAGCAATACCGGGAGTTACCAATGCATTCTTTGAAACCATTTCAGGATATACTACTACAGGAGCCTCAATTTTAGACGATATTGAGGTTTTACCAGAGGGCATACTTTTCTGGCGGAGCCTGACACATTGGATAGGTGGTATGGGTATTATTGTACTTGCCATTGCTATTTTGCCGTTATTGGGTATAGGAGGCATGCAGCTCTTTGCCGCCGAGGCACCTGGGCCAAGTGCTGATAAGCTGCACCCAAGAATTACAGATACGGCGAAACGCCTTTGGTATATTTATGTGGGGTATACAGCCGCTGAAACCATACTATTGAAATTAGCGGGAATGAACTTTTTTGATGCAATCAACCATTCCTTGGCTACCTTATCAACTGGAGGTTTTTCTACTAAAAATGCAAGTTTGGCATTTTGGAATGACCAACCACTGATTCAGTACATTATTATCCTGTTCATGTTCTTAGCAGGTATGAATTTTGTATTGAGTTATTTTGCATTCAAAGGAAAAGTGCAACGAATACTCAAGGACGAGGAATTCAAATTTTATTCGATGTCTATTCTGATGTTTGCCATTTTAGCAACAGTAGTTATTTATGTAAGTGCCAATGTGCAAATTTCCGAATACCATCCTATGGTATTTGGCAAAGGAGAAAGTTCATTTAGACATGCTCTTTTTCAAGTAGTCGCTGTAGTCACTACAACGGGATTTGTATCGGCTGATTTCACTAGTTGGACGCCATTTCTGACGGTATTCTTTTTTGGTTTGTTTTTTCTGGGAGGCTCTGCGGGTTCAACAGCCGGCGGTATCAAGGTCATGCGTCATTTGTTGATTATCAAAAACGGAATCTTGGAATTTAAACGGACCCTTCACCCAAATGCCATTATTCCGGTGCGCTATAATAATAAGACGATAAAAGAGCATATCGTTTATACCGTCATTGCCTTTTTTGTTCTTTATATGTTACTCTTTATTATAGGTGCTTTAGGGTTAGGGGCTATGGGACTCGATTTTGTTTCGGCTATTGGGGGAGCGGCATCTTCCTTGGGTAATGTTGGTCCTGCCCTTGGAAGTTTAAATCCTGTAAGTAACTATAATAGTTTGCCCGATATTGGCAAATGGTGGTGTGGATTTTTAATGCTTGCGGGACGTCTTGAACTTTTCACGGTTCTTATTTTGTTGACACCTTATTTTTGGAAACGTACCTAGTTGTACCATACTGCATAGCGCTTTCGCCGTAATTCCAACGCCAATGTTTTTTCCATTTTAAGCGCTTCGGCTCTCGTTGTAATTGGGTCAATATGATTGTAAAGGCTTGGTCGTAAGTAGGAGCCATATTTCCGCACGATGCTTGAAGATAGGTTGTGTCCTTTTTTATTTCGGTAGCCCGTCTTGTGCTGTTTAAAACGCTCTTTGGGCATCTTACTGGTCATCCCAACGTATAAGCACTCCAATACACCATTGAATTGCGGATTTGCTGTTCGAAACCGAGCATTTTCAGTAAATACTCTTTTTGAAAGCTCGATAACATAGATTCGGTACTGTGTTTTTGGCATGAAGAGGGTCTTAAAACCTTTGTCTTATTTTCGATAATCCAAGGCGGGTTTTCTATCTCCTAACAAGGCTACATACTTAAAATTCGCACCTCTTCTCTTATTGAATTCGGCTTTTATATCTCCTAGTAGTTTAGGTGATTTAAAGATGTCGATTGCAGTCAAGGCCATTGTTTTTGCAGCCACCAACATTCCTTTGGAACCTATCGATGTGCCGCCCGCTGCTACCGCCTGCCAGCTATGGGGTGGAGTTCCCGGAACCCAAGTAGCGGTCCTTACCGCTGCTAGAGGGGCGTTCCAACTTACATCACCCGTGTCAGCAGATGCCTTGCCATAGGTGAATTGCATAGCCTGCACTGTATTGGCACTGACCAAAGGTTTCATCACTTTTAGGGTTTTCTGTATTTCTTTGGCGAAATTCAACTCTTCTTCGTTATAATCCACACCGCCAACTATTGTCATGTTCGCATGCATTAATGTAGCGAGTGCTTCATTGGGTAATCGGTCATAGGTACCTCCGATAATTTCATAGGTCATGGAGGTTTCCGTGCCAATGGCAGCACCTTCCGCTGCTTTTACCACACGGTCCCAAACGGCTTTCACTTCATCTCTATTGGAATGACGAACTATGTAATATACCTCCGCTTCCGCCGGAACGATATTCGGTGCATCACCCCCTTTTGTAATCGCATAGTGTATACGTGTGGATTCTGTAGTATGCTCTCGCAACATGTTCACAAGGTCGTTCATCCCTTCTACGCCGTCAAGTGCCGAACGCCCCAATTCAGGAGCTGCAGCCGCATGTGAAGAGTTGCCTTTGAATCGAAACTTACCCGATATGGTTGCTAAATTGGTACCCGGATTCGAGGTGTTCGAATCTCCTGGATGCCATGAAACAATTGCATCGATATCTTTGAAAAGTCCAGCTCTTACCATATATACTTTTCCAGACCCTCCTTCTTCTGCAGGTGTACCGTAAAACCGAATGGTTCCGGATTTCCCTGAACTTTTAAGCCAATCTTTAACTGCTATCGCCGCTGCCATAGATCCTGTTCCAAAAAGATGATGGCCACATGCTTGACCGGGTGCACCTACAACTCTAGCTTTCATAAATGGTTCTGCTGCTTGAGACATTCCTGGTAGAGCATCAAACTCTCCTAAAATCCCAATTACAGGAACCCCAGAACCATAGGTCGCGGTAAAAGCTGTTGGTATACCAGCAACTCCCTTTTCTATGGTAAAACCCTCTTTGTTAAGTTCATTCTGCAACAGGGCCGAACTCTTTTCTTCTAAGTAACCCAATTCAGGGTTTTCCCAAAGTTCTTGAGCAATACCTGAGTAATGGGTGTTTTTTGCATCAATACCGCTGATTACCTTGAGCTTGTCTTTTTGGGCAAAAAAAAGGAAAGAATTTAGAATTAACAGTAGGGTGAGTAGAAAATGTCTTTTCATATCAATATTTTTGGTTTGTTCTAAAGGTATATGAGATTTCTTGAATTTATAAATTCTAAGCTCAATTAATTTCAAAGCCACAGCATAGTTGCTAATAGATATTTGTGTTCAAATACTGGTTTTTGAACTTGCCTTTGGGGTCGTATTTTTGTGCTAGGGCAAGAAAATCCGCGTATTTTTCATAACGTTCGTGCAATGCTGTCGGACTGACTTTAAATAGTTTGCCCCAGTGTGGTTTAACCCCAAATGGAGCGAGTTCGGCTTCAATTTTGGGCAGTAAGCTTAGTACTTCTTTTGTTTTTGGTTTCCAGGTAAAGTGAATGGCCACACTGTCTTTTCGATAGCACGGACTCATCCAAAAATTGTCCGCGGCAATGGTCCGTATTTCAGTAATCATCAATAGCGGATAAATCTCCTCTTTCATTTTTTCCAAGGCAAGAATAGCGGCTACCGCATTTTCACGGGGTACAAAAAATTCAGCCTGTAATTCTTCTCCTGCACTTGGTTTGAAACCCATTTTGAAATGAGGTAAGCGATTATACCATGGACCAGGCACACCCATTTGCTCCGTGCAACTATCTGCAGAAAGTGTTGCGATTGGATGAATGTTTTTGGTTGCGGGTTTTGCACCGTAAAAATCAGTGCCTAAATTCATTATCTCCGTATCCATTCTTCTTTTAACCCACACCTCACTTACGTTGTTGTTCATCCAATCGGTAAACAAGCTCACACTATAGCCACTAGACATGATTTTATCAAAATTGTCTTCAAGGGATTTTAAAGGTAAGTCCATAAATATATCTTGACGCACTTCAAAAGTGTCTTGTATTTTTAGGGTTAGCTTGGTGATAATCCCAAAAGCTCCGAGGCCCACAACAACGGCATAGAAATCCGGATGGCCTTGGTCAAGATTAACAAGCTCCCCGTTTGGAGTTACAAGTTCTATGGAAATAACAGCGGTTGCTAGGTTACCATTGGTAACACCAGACCCATGAGTAGCAGTGGCACATGCTCCTGCAACTGTAATATGTGGCAGGGAAGCCAAATTGTGAAGGGCAAAGCCTTGTTTATGAAGTTCCTCGCTGAAGTCACCATAACGGGCTCCCGCTTCTACGGTAAGGGTCTTGTTTTCTTTATCAAGATGTATGACCTTATTCAGATTTTTGGTGGATATCTGGTTTTTAGGACTATCTGCAATATTATTAAAACAATGTTGCGAGCCCAAGGCCTTCTGCTTATCCAAAGTTTTAACCAATTTCTGAACTTCTTCCACCGTTGTTGGTTCATGAAGGTTTTCAGCTTTGAAAGTGTAGTTGCCTGCCCAATTTTTCCTTTCCGCGGCTACGGCTTCAACGCTTTTTTTCTTAGCC
Source organism: uncultured Maribacter sp. (assembly GCA_964614665.1). Lineage (GTDB taxonomy): Bacteria > Bacteroidota > Bacteroidia > Flavobacteriales > Flavobacteriaceae > Maribacter_C. The sequence goes on along the minus strand of CAZTLZ010000036.1, from coordinate 15,206 downwards.
GGAGTACAGGAGATATGAGGTGCCAACATGCCCCCGGCAATTGCAACGGTTGATTTTTTAATGAATTCTTTTCGTTTCATAGGGTTGTAGTTTTAATCTAACTGTTGGTTATGTATTGGCAGCTGGATTCAATTATTTATGTAATAGTTTAGTCCGATGATTACAAATCTATTTTTCCACTTTTTGATTAAATACTTGTGGTTTTCTTATATACGACGCGAATATGGTCGCGATAAGAATCAGGATTACAATTTCAGATGGTTTTTCTTTGTACATATGAATTAAAACAACGAAAATCATATATAAAACCAACATAGACGTTCCGATGAGAATGGTTTTGTTGTATAAGAATAAAGCTATCGCAATTAATAGAAAAATTCCAGCGGTAATCATTACTGTACTATTTTCAACAATTTTGCCTGTTTGATTAGGGTCAAGTAATTTGTCCAAAGCATTAGGAATATAGTACAAGGTTATTGCCAATGAAGGTAGCCATAGCAATACTCTGTTCAGGATATTTCCAGTCTTCAATTTTTGTTCATCCATAATTTGGTCATTTCGAAGCTAGTTCCTGAAAATGTGCCTATAAATAGTATTGGAGCCGCAAACTAGAGTTTGTTTTCCGACATACATAATAAGAGCTTTTGCCCCTATGTACCTAAAAGGCTCGTTAGGACCAGTTCAGTTTTATTTTTTCTTGTCTAGAGTAAAACCCCATCTCGGTGGCTATTGGGATGGTGAACTTGGCAAATATCCCAAACCTTTAAATTAATACTTTTCGCCTTATTTGCCATAAGTATTGTTACCCAAGTTTTTATTCCACCGGCCAATTTGGATTATATTTTTCAATGAGTTTATCTCTTTCTCTTTTCCTTTTCTTTGAAGATTTAAATAGGGGTGTCGATACTCCCATTTCCACAAGACCGACTCCTGCTATAACTCCACCAACAATAATACTGTATGGATTCACTTGTTCACTAGTAAAAGCAGTAGTGCCAAAAGCAGTAGTCAATAGGCCTACTCCGCTAAGAATAATGCCAAAGGTCTTATTCTTTTTTCGCTTTCGGTCTAACGCTATAATATTTAGTAAATCCGTATCGATTTGGAGGTCTTTTTGTAAGCTTGATTGGTAAGAAATACCAAAATCATGAATTTTCTCGATTTGTTTTGGTTCCAAGGATTGACCTAAAGAAAAGGTCGAAAATGATATTAACACAAGACAAAGTATAAATTTGACATTCATCCTTTTGAATATTGGGTAATGTAGATATATGATATCCTTAAAAATCCAATAATAATTTAAGACCTGCAACTATACCGACTGAAAAAGCCCATAAAGATGAGCATCTATATGGACTTTGTTTTGAGATTTTTTGTTTCTATTTAACTCAGCGCAGCTTTAATTCTTGAAACAGCTTCTCGAATCTCTTTTTCCGATGCTGCGTACGAAATACGAATGCAATTGCCATTGCCAAAGGCGTCTCCGGTTACTGTGGCGACATTGGCATTTTCTAAAAGATACATCGCGAAATCAGAGGCATTCTTTATGGTAGTGCCATTTAAGGTCTTTCCAAAATAAGCGGTGATATCTGGGTAGACATAAAAAGCCCCTTCGGGTTCATTACATATAAACCCGTCAATGCCGTTCAACAACTCCAAAATCAATTTTCGACGCCCCTTGAATTCATCAATCATATACTGAACACGACTTGGCGATTCCATTAGGGCAGTAATTACCGCACGCTGTGCGATACAATTCGCGCCGCTAGTGACCTGGCCTTGTAATTTGTTACATGCCCTTGCAATGTATTTTGGAGCCCCAATATATCCAATGCGCCAACCGGTCATGGCAAAAGCCTTTGCCACTCCATTCACAGTGACTGTACGGTCATACATGTCATCAAAGGAGGCCATAGAAGCATGAGGGGTTACCCCATAATTGATATGTTCATATATTTCATCACTCACCACTATAATTTGTGGATGCTTTTGAAGTACATCGGCCAAGGCACGTAGTTCTTCTTTGCTGTAAATAGAGCCACTTGGGTTGCAGGGTGAACTGTACCATAACATTTTGGTTCTTGGTGTAATCGCGGCTTCCAATTGCGCGGGAGTCATCTTGAAATCTTGCTCTATTGAGGTGGCAACTTCTACAGGCACGCCATCTGCCAATTTTACAATATCACTATAACTTACCCAATAAGGGCAAGGCAAGATTACTTCGTCACCTTTGTTCAGAATTACTTGGGCGACATTGTAGAGTGCCTGTTTCGCCCCGGTTGAAACTACCAATTGCGAACGATCATACGTCAAATTATTATCCCTTTTGAACTTAGTGATGATGGCATCTTTCAATTCTACATAGCCATCAACCGGGGTATACGAATTGTAGCCATCATTTACGGCCTGTATTGCCGCATCTTTAATGTAATCTGGGGTGTTGAAATCGGGTTCGCCCAAGCTCAGCCCGATAATATCTTTTCCTGCAGCTCTTAGCTCACGGGCCTTAGCGGCCATTTCAAGTGTTGCCGACGGAGTTACGGCGTTAATTTTGTCCGAAAGTTGGTTACTCATTGGTCACAGATTAAGTAAATGAAAAACAAAATACAAAACTATGATTTTTGGTATTCTTTTAAGCAAGAAAAGTAGGTATTCTACAATATTATTTCATATTGTGTTGAAACCTTTGTCATAATAAAAAGAGGGCAACAAAAAACCGCCAGATTTCGCTGACGGTTTTTTAAACTTCTTAAATCTTCAGGTCAAGGCATCAGTATTGTAAAGAAGGTTGCTTGCCCAACTCTTTCAAATGCATGAAGTGCGATATAATAGCTTTTCGTGTAGTCTTGTATTCATTGTACGGCAGATTAAATTCTTTTGCTGTCTGCTTTACGATTTTCGAAATATTTGTATAGTGTACATGACTAATGTTCGGAAAAATATGATGCTCTACTTGATGATTCAATCCACCTGTAAACCAATTAACAATACGGTTTTTGGTACCAAAATTTACTGTAGTGAGCAATTGATGAATGGCCCAAGTATTTTTCATGTTTCCACTCGCATCAGGTAAAGGAGTCTCGGCTTCATCAACAATGTGTGCCAATTGAAAGACCACGCTAAGAATAACTCCCGCAACATAATGCATAATAAAGAACCCCAATAATACTTTCCACCAGGCGATATCAACAAAAATTAAGGGAAGAACGATCCAAATGGTGATATATAGTAATTTGGTCACCACCAAAGTACTCCAATTCACTGCGGCACTAGGTAATTTTCCGTAGCTCAATTTACGTTTCATATACCGGTACATTTGTTGGAAATCTGTCGTAATGGCCCAGTTAAAGGTGAGCAATCCATATAAGAAAACAGAATAAAAATGTTGAAACCTATGATGTTTCTTCCATTGGGTATGTTTTGAGAACCTCAATATTCTTCCTGCTTCCATATCTTCATCATGCTCATGAATATTGGTATAGGTATGATGCAAGACATTATGTTGCACTTGCCAATTGTAGACATTACCGGCAAGAATGTAGATGCTACTACCCATGAGTTTGTTTACCCATTTCTTGTTAGAATATGAGCCGTGATTACCATCATGCATTACATTCATTCCAACACCTGCCATACCTACACCCATGACAATGGTCAACAAAAGATTGGCCCAGTTCGGAAGCCCTAACGTCAATATCAAAAAATAGGGCGTTAAAAACAAGGCGAACATCACAATGGTTTTCAAATGTAATTTCCAGTTACCCGTCTTCTTGATTTTATTTTCTTTGAAATAGTCATTCACCCTTTTATTAAGGGTCTTGAAAAACTTAGTGGAATCTTTCCGTGAGAAACGGATGTTGGTAGTGTCCATATAGGGCAATTTTTGGTAAAGATAAGGCCATTGGGCCAAACTAGTTTGAAAGCTTTCTTAAAAAGCTAAATTTTAACAGCATGTAATATACTATTTTTGTCGAATATTTTAACTCGGATGAACGCTGAAATTATTTTCGATTATTTTACTGATTTGACGGAGGAGCAGAAAAGCCAATTTGAGTTGCTGGAATCACTATACCAAGATTGGAATGTCAAGATCAATGTTGTATCTCGAAAGGATATTGATGAATTGTATCTACGGCATGTGCTTCATTCTTTGGGTATTGCCAAGATTCAAAAATTCAAGGCGGGTAGTGAAATTTTAGATGTGGGCACTGGTGGAGGTTTTCCGGGAATACCCTTGGCGATTCTTTTTCCTGAAGTACGCTTTACATTGGTCGATTCCATTGGGAAAAAAATAAAGGTTGTTGAAGAGGTTGTTGCCGGACTAGGCCTTGAGAATGTAACTCCCATAAATAGTAGGGTGGAGGAGGTGGATCAGCGCTTTGATTTCATAGTTAGTCGGGCCGTTGCGGCTATGCCCACTTTCGTTCGTTGGACGAAGTCTAAAATCAAGAAGGAATCGATTCACGAAAGAAGAAATGGAATCCTCTATCTTAAAGGGGGAGATCTTACCGAGGAATTGGCGAATTATAAAACTGCTGAAATTTATCCCCTTACGGATTATTTTAAGGACGATTTCTTCGAGACCAAAAAAGTGGTTTACCTTCCTTTAAAGTTTAAGGGATGATTCCTTTTTTTTAGGAGATGATTTACATCGGAAATGATTGCAAAAAAAACTCCAAAGTATACTACAGAGGAGTTTTTTTAATTGTGTTTTTTAGTTTATTTACTCCATGGTGGAACGACACCGTTAGACCTTGCATAAGCAATCAATTGACCTTTATGCTCCCCATTATGCTCCATTACCACTAGAAGTCCTCCCATTTTATTCATTTTAGTAAAACCAAAATCCACTTCGTCATTAAGTGATGCGGTTTCGACTTCCATAATCTTGCTCAAAACAAACTCATTGGATTTTTTTAAAGCAGCAATGATATTCTCTTTGCCTTTGATTTCACCCAACTTCATCACGTCAATACCCTCTGGTGGGGCAAATCCCATTTTTGAAGCTAAAAAATAGTTGGCTCCTGCAACATGCATTAGAGCTTCACCTACCGAATTTACACCTTCCATGGGTCTCCAGTTATACTGTTCTTCAGAAAAGGCTTCCGCAAGCTGAACTACTTGTGCTTGATTTCCGGTTAGTACGGATTGAATGGTCGTCTGTACTAAATCGTCTTGTGCATAAGTTATGACAGTTGCCATAAAAGCTAATACTAGTGTGATTTTTTTCATTTTATGAGGTATATGTGTTAGAACAATTAGACGTAAATACGGTTTAAACTTACATCAAATTCCTTATAATGCGTTAACCTAAGAACGGATAGCGATAATCCTCTGGTGTTACGAACGTTTCTTTAATCAATCTTGGAGAAATCCAACGTAACAAGTTCTGGGCGGAACCCGCTTTATCGTTGGTGCCAGAAGCTCTTGCACCTCCAAACGGTTGTTGACCGACGACAGCACCCGTGGGTTTATCATTGATATAGAAATTTCCTGCGCAATTTTGCAAAGCTTTGGTGGCTTCATCAATAGCATATCTGTCTGTGGAAAGAACGGCTCCTGTCAATGCGTATTCAGAAGTTGAATCAACAAGTTGCAATGTTTTGCCCCAATCTTTATCGTCATATACATATATGGTCACAACAGGACCGAACAGCTCGGTTTCCATGGTAGTGTATTTCGGGTCCGTAGTTACAATTACAGTTGGATCTATAAAATACCCTTTTGATTTGTCATAATTGCCACCAACCAAAATCTTCGCCTTTTTGTCTTTTTTGGCCTGATCTATGTATGAAGCCAGCTTATCAAATGACCCTTCATGAATTACCGCGGTTATGAAGTTGGACATGTCTTCGGGAGATCCTGGCGAGTTGAACGATTCAACGTCTTTCTTTACTAAGTCCAAAATTCGATTTGCCTTTGCCTTTGGAAGATAAACACGGGAAGCCGCACTACATTTTTGGCCTTGAAATTCAAATGCCCCACGTGTTATTGCCGTTGCCACTTGTTTCGGATTGGCAGATGAATGTGCTATAATAAAATCTTTTCCGCCGGTTTCGCCAACAATTCTAGGGTACGTTTTGTATTTGTGAATGTTATTTCCGATTTGTTTCCACAATGCTTTAAAAACATCTGTGGAACCGGTAAAGTGAATACCTGCAAAGTCAGGACTATCTAAAACGGTCTTTGTTATCATAACGGGATCTCCGTAAACAACATTGATCACACCATCTGGCAGCCCAGCCTCTTTGAATACATCTACAATAACTTTTGCAGAAAAGATTTGACTATCACTAGGTTTCCAGACAACCACATTGCCCATCATGGCGGCACTGGCCGGAAGGTTGCCGGCAATGGCGGTGAAGTTGAACGGGGTTATGGCATAAACAAATCCTTCAAGAGGGCGGTATTCAACCCTGTTCCAGATGCCTTCTGCCGAATCAGGTTGCTCTTGGTAAATCTGAGACATATATTCTACGTTAAAACGAAGAAAATCTATGAATTCACAAGCGGCATCTATTTCCGCTTGGTGAATTGTCTTTGATTGCGCTATCATGGTTGCAGCATTAATTTTAGCGCGATAGGGGCCGGCAATTAATTCAGCTGCTTTTAAGAAAATAGCGGCACGTTGTTCCCATGTTAAATCGGCCCATGCATCCCTTGCCTTCAAAGATGAATTTATAGCATCGGTCACATGGGATTTGTTGGCTAGGTGATATGTGCCAACCTTATGTTTGTGGTCATGTGGTGGTGACATGGGTTTGGTTTTTCCCGACTTCACCTTTTTCTTGCCAATGTACATAGGTACTTCAATAGTTCCGTTATAGTAGGCTTTATACTGTTTAAGAACGGCATCACGTTCAGGTGTGCCTGGAGCATAGCTTTTTATAGGTTCGTTAAATGCCGTTGGCACTTGAAAAAATCCTTTTCCCATGTGGTATAATTTTAAAAATTAAAACTTCACAAAGGTAATGAACTTGTTGTTTTTGTAACAGAAACGATGAAATAAGTTTGATTATGTCAATCGGTTATCCATTCCATAAATTGGAAAAGAAAAATTGAATCTGAAGGCTATTGGAACGAGTTTGAGCTTGACTAATTCAATGCAAATGGGGCGCTGAATTTAAAGGTCGGAATATAGACCCTGAATTTTTCAGTAGAAGTAAAATTGACCATGTTATAATAGCCTTTCATCGCTCCAATGGGCGAGGCCAATAAACAGCCTGAATTATAGGTATGTGATTCGCCTGGTCTGATAACGGGTTTTTTACCAATGACACCTTCACCATCAACAATCTCCATTTCATTCAAGGCATCATAAATCTGCCAATGGCGCCCTGTAAGTTGCACAGAATCTTCACTTTGATTCTCGATAGTAATGGTATAGCCAAATGCGAAATGCATTTTATAGTTCTTGAAGAACGTGCCTTCAAAAGTGGTATTTACAGAAACTTTTATGCCTTTGGTAACTTGTGTAATCATGACTTGGTGCGATCTAATAGGTAAATACTCCTCCTGCAACTAAAATAACCATCGTGAACATTGCTAAACTAAAGAAAACAAAGTTTAAAAATAGATATTTAACAAGAGTTTTAAATATGCCTTGTTCGTAGAATTTTCTCATGGCTTGAAAAAGGTAGATGGCAAAAATCAAAATAAAAACCCACCAGCTAAAAACATTGAAAATAGAGTCTACTAGAAAGCTAACAATGAGCAAGATAAACAACAATGAGGTAATGTGAAAACCAAAGATTAAATGATCGGTATAAGTATATTTTTTTCTGATGTATGCCAGCCAAATGAAAATCGCAAAAGCTGGGAGGAAGAAAAAGACGGCAAATGGTAGTTTTGAAATCATACTGCTGGCAAAGCTTCCAGGTTCTTTTTTAAAGCGATTAAAGCTGTTTGCGGCTCTAAAGGCAGCCCGATTCATTCTTGAATCCTCCATAGTATACTTTTTGATAATCGCTTCAAAACCGTAGATTTTATCTTCATTGAAAACCGCATTGAAGAACTCACGTTTACCCAAAAAATGGTTTATGTATCCTTCGGATTCAATTTTCTTAAAATGTTTTTCAGGATTGCTCAGTAGAATAGAATCAGCTTTCACAATGTTTTTCGGGACTTTTAGCGAATCCAATGCCTTTTCTAGTTGTTCCTGATCTTCTGTTCCTATGATACCTTCATTCAGCGTAAAATTCAAACTGCCATCTTCTTGGACCCAATTGCCATTTTGGTCCGCACCATACTTGTCCCATTCTCGAAAATTTCCGGTAAAATTCAGCATCAAAAAATACACGATTGACAAACTCAATAAAAACCGAAAGGGATTGGTATATGAAACGCGTCTACCGTTGATGAAATCCTTAGTGATTTTGCCGGGGCGAATCAATAAAGCCGAAAGCGTTTTCAATAATTTCGAATCATACGAAATCAAGCTTGAGAAAAACTCGTCAAAAAAATCTTTTAGCGATAGCTTTTTTGTGCTGTTGGCTTGCGAACAATTGGGGCAGTAACGATCGCTTATATCCAACGGGTGGCCACAATTGTTGCACTCCGTACCTCTATACTGAAGTGAGTATCTTCCTTTTTGTTGTAGTGCTGGTTTATTTTCCATCATATGGATATGATGGTCAAATATAGTTTAATTGCTGATATCTCTCGAGTTGGTAGAGCCTACACCGATAATACTATCATAGATTTGGCCGAAGTCGCGGTAATAAACTAAAACCAAATAGGTGTTTTCCGTAAAATGAAAGCTTCCCGAAATCATGTTCAAATCGATTTTTTCATTCTCCCTTTTAATCACATATTTATAGTTGTAAAAACCTTGTTTTAATTTGATAGCCGTCTCCATCATGCCGTTCTCTTCGTTATACACCATCTTATTTTCATCGGTAAGTGCATAATTGTTGAATTTTCCGAAAACATAGACATCGTCAAGATTCAATTCTTTGGAATAGGGCAAGCTAAAATGGAGGTTGGTGTATTCCGCTTCTCGTGATTCATCATCACCTTGAAGCGTACGTACAACGAAATCCCCATTAATATCAGGAAAATAAGTGTACTCTCTTACGCTTCTAAAACGGTCAGTGAACAAATAGTGCTGATAGATATCGGCCAATTCAATATGTGAGATCACCGAACTCGGAGCCCTTAAATCTTTAGTGTCAAAGTTGAGGAATTCGTTGCCTCCATAAAAACTAGTCTCCTGATCATATTTGTAGACGAGTTCAGTGCCCAAAGTAAATTGAGGTTTGATATTATAAAGAGCACTTGGCCAATAATAATTTTGAACAATAGCTACTTTCACCTCTTTTTTAGGATTAACCAATCTGAAATTACCTGAGTTGATGGTAAATTGAACGACCTGCTTGTTATCTAGAAATTCGAAATTCCTTGAACGTTTGACCACCGCACCAACCTTCACCACATCTTTATAAACCACGAACCTTCTTGAAAATTGAAGTTCATAATTTGAATTGTAAATTTCCAATAGGTAATTGCCACTTACTTTCAGGCGTACGTTATTATTAGGTATGGTGAGACGGTAATTGCTATACGGTTGCAGGGTAGTATAACTATTTTCGTAGTCAATGATTCGTTGGTTGTCAACACCGGTTAAGTACTGTGATTTGAGCAATTGAGAGGGTGTCCAATCGTAATCACAATGAATGATCTTATAATAGTAATCCTGTTCGCTTGCGGTCGTATCATCGAATTCGAGATATATAGGTTCGTTGAGCTGTACAACGGGAAATTGATCTCCCGTAGGGCCCTCAAAAATGACCGACCTGATATTTTCTGGCGGATTTACTTCTTCTTGAACCTGGGCAAAAAGCAAGGGTGTGATGAACAGAAATGCAATCTGTTTAAGATTTAAGCGCATTTAAAACCTATTTTTAGGCAAAGGTAAACAAAAAGCATACCTAAAAAATTAAGCTCGTTATAATGCCCAAATTTATAGGCAATAATTATGAAAACTATCCTTTTAGTATTATTTTTGCCCCAAATTTTGTTAACATAAGGTTTAGCATATATGTCAAAAGACATCCGGATTAGAAAAGGCTTGAATATCAACCTTGTCGGCGAAGCTGAAAGGACTACTTCCAAAGCCGTTTTAAGTAATGTTTACGCAATAAAACTCGAAGATTTTCACGGAATCACCCCAAAAATGTTAGTAAAGCAAGGTGCCGAGGTAAAAGCTGGTGAACCATTGTTTTACAATAAGAATGTTGAAGATATGATGTTCGTCTCTCCTGTAAGTGGAGAACTGATTGAAATTGAGCGGGGCGCGCGTAGACGAATATTGACTTTGAAGATTTTGGCTGACAAAGAACAACAAACTTTGGAGCATTCCAAGTTAGACGTTGGGTCAGCTACTGCTCAAAATTTAAAGGCACATTTGCTCAAAGGTGGATGTTGGCCTTTTATTAAACAAAGACCTTACGATGTTATAGCCGATCCAGATACAAATCCGAAGTCTATTTTTATTTCAGGTTATACGACTGCACCTTTGGCAGCTGATTTAGATTATGTTCTTCAAGGCAAAGAGGCTGAGCTGCAAGCAGCGATTTCAGCACTTGGTAAGCTCACCGCAGGAAAAGTTCATGTTTCTGTGGGGAAATCCGGTAATTCTCCGTTGGCTGGACTAAACGGAATTGAGCTTCACAAAGTTTCAGGGCCGCATCCCGCAGGATTAGTGGGTACACAGATCAATAAAATCGACCCAATAAATAAAGGTGAGCTGGTTTGGACGGTAACACCTCAAGATTTGGTTATGATTGGGGAATATCTGTTGACCGGGAAATTCAATGCAGAGCGCACCATTGCTTTGGTAGGTTCTTCCGTAAAAGCTCCGAAATATTATAAAACCAAAATTGGAACCGAAGTTTCTACCTTTTTATATGGTAGTGGCGTTCATTCTGAAAACATACGTGTTATTAATGGTGATGTATTAACTGGTTCGAAGAGTAGCCCGGATGGTCACTTAGGGTATTACAATAATACCGTAACGGCTATTCCTGAAGGAGATGATTACGAATTCTTCGGATGGAACAAACCCATATTCAACAAAATTTCGAACACAAGAGCATTGACTTTTTCTTGGATGATGCCAAAAAAGAAATTCGACTTGACTACCAATACCAATGGTGAGCATCGCGCATTTGTGCTTACAGGTCAATACGAACAGGTTTTTCCATTGGATATATATCCGATGCAATTGCTAAAAGCATGTATGGTAAAAGATTTGGATGAGATGGAGCAATTAGGATTGTACGAAGTAGCTCCTGAAGATTTTTCATTGACTGAATTCGTTTGTGTTTCCAAACAACCGCATCAACAGATTATTCGTGAAGGATTGGATTTATTACAACAAGAAATAGGATAGAGATGAGCATAAAAAGTAAAATGCATGAGCTGAAGATGAAGTATCGAGGCAAAAAAATGGCTCCGGCCTTTAATGCTATTCATACCTTTCTCTTTGCTCCGAATGAAACTACCCATAATGGCACTCATGTAAAGAGCGCCGATGATTTGAAGCGTACAATGAACACCGTGATTATGGCACTTGTGCCTGTATTGCTATTCTCTATGTTCAATGCTGGGTATCAACACTTTTCGGCCATTAACGGATTTCCCGAGAATTTCTCGGTGATGGAGCATTTCTTGACTTGGGATAACTTCTGGATTGGGATTGTTAAAGTTCTACCGCTATTAGCGGTTTCCTATGGGGTTGGTCTTCTAGTGGAGTTTATTTTCGCTGTAATAAAGGGCCATGAAGTAGAGGAAGGGTATTTGGTCACAGGTATTTTGGTGCCGTTAATAGTTCCCGTCGATACTCCACTATGGATGTTGGCTGTTGCAGTGGTCTTTGGTGTGGTTATCGGAAAAGAAGTTTTTGGAGGTACGGGAATGAATATTTTGAATCCTGCATTAACAATAAGGGCCTTTCTGTTTTTCGCTTACCCCACTTGGATGAGTGGTGATAAGGTCTGGGTTCATGAAGCGAGAGAGCGTTCTGAAGCCATTTTGGCCGGAGCGACTAATGTAGATGCAATTTCCGGAGAGACGATTTTGGGTTTCTTGGCTCAGAATAAAGTTACGGCTTTGGAGACAACGTATAGTACATGGGATATGTTCTGGGGGTATATTCCGGGTTCTGTTGGAGAAACACCAACCTTTCTTATTTTATTGGGAGGTCTCTTCTTGGTTTTCTCGAAGATAGCGAGCTGGAGAATAATGTTGAGTGCCATAATTGGATCTTTGGTTATGGGCCTTGTTTTCAATCAGGTGGCGGAAATGGGTTGGATTGCTGAGACCAGTAAATTTTACGGGTTGATGAGCTTCACTTTTTGGAAGCATTTACTTGTGGGGGGTTTGGCTTTTGGTATTGTATATATGGCAACGGATCCGGTTACGGGGTCTCAGACCAATCGTGGAAAATGGATATACGGTTTCTTGATCGGTTTTATGTCCGTTATGATCCGTGTGTTCAACCCCGCATACCCGGAAGGTGTTTTCTTGGCAATTTTGTTGATGAACGTTTTTGCACCAACAATCGACCATTATGTCATCCGTGGAAACGTAAAAAGAAGAATGAAACGATTAAAGAATGCTACGATACTTCCAAAGGATTCGGAAGGCAAGGCTAAAGAACTTCAAGCAGAAACCGTTTAATCATGGCAATCAATACAGATAAAAATTCATACACCGTAATCTTTGCGGCAATCATGGTGGTGGTTGTAGGCGCACTCTTGGCTTTTGTCGCATCGACCCTTAGACCGAACATTAAGGAGAATGAGCGTTTTGAAAAGCAGCAGAACATCTTGTATGCTATGGGCGTGAATGAGAATGGTGATGACAAGGGGAGTGTTAATTTTATTCCAACCGACAAGGTTGAAAGTGAGTTTACAAGCTATATCAAAGAACAGTTGGTCATTGAAAATGGGAAAGCGACTCCCGCAAATGAGTCTTATTTGATCGATCTCAAAAAAGAACTTGCAGCTAAGAAAAAAGGTGAGGGGTATAAACTTCCTCTTTTCATCGGTGAGAAAGAAGGTAAGAAATTTTATATCATGCCCATGTATGGTAAGGGACTTTGGGATGCCATATGGGGGTTTGTTGCCGTCGATGATAGCATGACCGTTCAAGGGGTATATTTTGATCATAAAGGGGAAACCCCTGGCCTCGGCGCCAACATTAAGATGCGTTACTTCATGGACGATTTTTCAGGAGAAACAATTTTGAAGGGAACGCAATATGCTGGTATTTCAGTTGTTAAAGGAAACAATGACCCGCTAAACAAGATTAAAGATGATAATGAAGTAGATGCGTTGGCAGGTGCTACCATTACAGGTAATGGGGTAACCGCCATGATTAAAGAAACGGTCAAGCTTTACAAACCTTATTTAGAAACCATAAGATTAAAATAATATGGGCTTACTCACAAAAAAAGACGCAGGTCTTATTTTAGATCCCTTGGCGGATAACAACCCGATTACCATTCAGGTACTTGGTATTTGTTCTGCCCTGGCGATTACCGCAGAATTAAAAGCTTCTGTTGTAATGGCCGTATCCGTAATGTTTGTGCTTGCTGCAGGTAATGTGGTGATTTCATTGATGCGGAATATTATTCCTTCGAAGATTAGGATTATAGTACAGTTGATCGTAGTTGCCGCTTTGGTAATTATCGTAGATCAAGTACTCAAGGCGTATCAATACGAGTTAAGTAAAACCCTAGCAGTATTCGTTGGTCTTATTATCACCAATTGTATTATCATGGGTAGGTTTGAAGCCTTTGCACTAGCAAACGGACCATGGAAATCTTTTCTGGATGGTATCGGTAACTCCTTAGGTTACGGTTTGATCTTGATTATTGTGGGCTTCTTTAGAGAGCTGTTAGGTTCTGGTACCTTATTCGGTTATCCAGTTTTTGGTGATCCGATTGCTAAAACAGGGTTGTATGCATATGGTTATGAGAATAACGGTTTTATGATTATCCCGCCGGCGGCATTGATAGTTGTCGGAATCATTATTTGGGTGCAACGTTCAAGAAACCCAGCATTAATAGAAGAAAATTAATTAGGCTTTTAAGCATAACATTATGTTAGAACATATCGAATTATTCTTTAAGTCCATTTTCATAGATAATATGGTATTTGCTGTATTCTTGGGAATGTGTTCTTATTTGGCAGTTTCCAAAAAAGTGGCAACAGCAGTAGGTCTTGGGGCCGCGGTAATCTTTGTACTCGCAGTAACCGTTCCATTAAACTGGTTGTTAGATAAGTACTTATTGCAAGATGGAGCCTTGGCTTGGTTGGGTCCCGAATATGCGGAATACAACTTGAGTTTTTTATCCTTCATTCTGTTTATCGCTACCATTGCGACTATGGTGCAGTTAGTGGAAATCGTGGTTGAGAAATTCTCTCCGTCCTTATATAATTCACTAGGTATCTTTTTGCCCTTAATTGCGGTAAACTGTGCTATACTTGGCGGCTCGTTATTTATGCAGGCTCGGGAAATCGAAACCTTAGGGTTGGCATTCAATTACGGTGTGAGTTCGGGTATTGGATGGTTTCTTGCTATTTTGGCGATTGCCGCTATTCGAGAAAAGATACGTTATTCTAACGTTCCCGCACCCTTGAGAGGATTAGGGATTACTTTTATCATTACGGGATTAATGGGAATCGGTTTTCAAAGTTTCGGTGGTATGTTGACCGGTGGCGACGAAGCCCCTGCCGAGGAGGAAAAAATGGCCGTTCAGGAAGTCAAGAAGCAAGACGATAAAAAAATTGAAGAAGAGATAAAAGAAAAAGAAGTCTCTTATAACGCTGTGATAAAGAATTAAGTTATGATGTTAGCTACAAGCACCGTTGGAACCATAACCATTACTATAATCGCTTTTATGGTACTTTTGATGGTATTAGTTGCACTTTTGCTGTTCACGAAACAAAAGTTATCTCCTTCAGGTCCTGTAACCATTACAATTAATGGGGAAAAGAAAGTCGAGGTTGCTTCGGGAGGGTCCTTATTGTCCACCTTAGGGAATCAGAAAGTCTTTTTACCATCTGCTTGTGGTGGTGGTGGAACCTGCATTCAGTGTGAGTGTCATGTATTATCTGGGGGAGGGGAAGCCTTGCCAACTGAGACGCCCCACTTCTCAAAGAAAGAACTGAACCATGGTGCACGATTGGCCTGTCAGG
>CAZTLZ010000035.1:0-23480 GCA_964614665.1 uncultured Maribacter sp. | reverse complement strand
GGATTTACATTTTACGGGAAATATAAATTCTGATGTAGATGTGGTTTTTCTCTGTTTAGGCCACGGCAATTCTATCAAATTCTTAAATGAAAATCACTTTTCCGAAAACACGAAAATCATCGATTTAAGCAATGACTTTAGATTGCAGGCCGATGCCAATTTAAATGGAAAACATTTCGTCTATGGGTTACCAGAATTGAATAAATCCGCAATTCAAAGCGCAAACAATATTGCCAATCCCGGATGTTTTGCGACTGCTATACAACTCGGTTTGCTACCCTTGGCAAAAGCTGGTTTGTTAGACAATGCTATTCATGTAAATGCCGTTACTGGAAGTACAGGTGCGGGCGTTAGCCCATCTGGAACTACCCACTTTAGTTGGAGAAATAATAATGTAAGTTGGTACAAACCCTTTACGCACCAGCATTTGGGTGAAATCAATGAAAGCTTAAAATCCTTACAATCAGATTCTGGAGAATTATTCTTTTTACCCAATAGAGGGAATTTTACAAGAGGAATTTTAGCTACTACTTATACACAATTTGAAGGTAGCGAAACGGAAGTCGTTCAATTATACAAAGATTTTTATGCGCCAGCCGAGTTCACACAAATTGCGGAAGTACCCATTCATCTAAAACAAGTCGTGAACACGAACCAATGCCATATTCATTTACATAAACATGAAGACACTTTGCTAATTACCTCTGCTATAGATAACCTTTTAAAAGGTGCCTCAGGACAAGCGGTGCAAAACATGAACCTGATGTTTGGATTTATTGAAAATGAAGGATTGCAACTGAAAGCGGGTGTATTTTAAAAAAGCAATAAAACAAAAAATATAATAAGGAGTAGTAAGCTTTTATTTCTTACTACTTAATACTGAAAAAAGTCATGAAAGTAGCCATCATAGGAGCAGGAAATTTAGGATTGTCAATTGCAAAAGGAATATTAAACTCAAAGGGTAAGAATCATTTGTACCTAACCAAGAGAAACCCAACGGAAATTTACAATTTTGAAAAGTATGGTAATGTGATTATTACTTCGGATAATCGAGAAGCAGTAAAAAAATCAGACATTTTGATATTCGCCGTTCAACCAAGCCAGCTTCAAGCAATTCTAGAAGACATCAAAGATTTGCTAACCAAGAAGCATGTAATAATATCAACAATAACAGGTTTTAGCATTTCCAAAATAGAGGGCTTAATCGGAGCTGAACACCATATTATTAGAAGCATGCCCAATACCGCAATTTCAGTGGGCAAATCCATGACCTGTGTTTGTGCAAATGAGGTAGGTAAAAAACGTATTGATTTGGCAAAAGCCATTTTTAATAAAATGGGACATTCCATGGAAATTCCTGAAGAACAAATGCAGGCCGCTACGGTTATTTGCGCTAGCGGAATCGCTTTTTGGATGCGTTTGATTCGCGCCACTACCCAGGGGGCAATCCAACTTGGTTTTGATGCCAGTGAAGCGCAAGAATTGGCTATGCATACCTGTAATGGGGCTGCTGGACTATTAATCGAGTCGGGCAGTCACCCAGAAACCGAAATAGACAGAGTAACCACCCCCAAAGGCTGTACCATTCAAGGCTTAAATGAGATGGAGCACCAAGGTTTAAGTTCTTCCTTGATACAAGGTATTGTCGCTTCGTTCCAGAAAATCAGTCAAATTAAAGAAAGTCAGTTATGAATCTATTCGACGTTTACCCATTGTACGATGTAACTCCGGTTTCTGCCAAAGGAGTTGTAGTTACTGACCATAAAGGCCAAGAATATCTAGACTATTATGGTGGACACGCCGTGATTTCCATTGGTCATTCGCATCCACATTATGTGAAACGGTTAAAAGACCAGTTGGACAAAATCGGATTTTACAGCAACGCGGTTCAAAATCCGTTACAGGTAAAGTTAGCCACCAAATTGGGTCACCTTTCCAGTTGTGAAGATTACAATCTTTTCCTCTGTAATTCTGGTGCTGAAGCCAACGAAAATGCTTTGAAATTGGCGTCATTCCATACCGGAAAAACTAGAGTTATCGCTTTTAAAAATGGGTTTCATGGAAGAACTTCTGCCGCTGTTGCCGCCACAGATAATGAAAAGATAAATGCGCCTTTGAATAAGCAACAAAAGGTGACTATTCTGGCTTTGAACGATATAGACAACTTTTCAAGAGAAATTGCAAAAGGAGATGTCTGCGCAGTTATCTTAGAAGCTATTCAGGGTGTTGGCGGTTTAGATGAACCTTCTACCGAATTCTATCAAAAGATTGCCCAACTATCTAAAGAAAATAACGTAGTTCTGATTGCAGATGAAGTACAATCTGGCTTTGGGCGAAGCGGTAAATTTTTCGGATTTCAACATCACCATATAAAACCAGATATTATAAGCATTGCCAAAGGAATGGGCAATGGTTTTCCTGTCGGGGGAATTTTGATACATGAAAGTATCAAAGCTTCCTATGGGCTCCTAGGCACCACTTTTGGTGGCAATCATCTAGCATGCACAGCAACCATGGCAGTTCTTGAAGTCTTAGAAAATGAAAACCTGATAGAAAATGCATCACAATTAGGAACCTACTTTAAGGAAAAAGCAGCTAAAATTCCTGAGGTTAAAAGAGTTAAAGGTAGAGGATTGATGCTTGGGTTGGAATTTGATTTTGAGGTCGCAGAATTACGCAAAAAATTAATTTACGACCAATACATTTTTACCGGCGGAGCAAAAGATAAGCATGTCTTGCGAATTTTACCAGCACTGAACATTACCCAAGAACATATTGATATATTCTTCAATGCACTTAACGAGGAACTAAAGTGAGTAAACAGCTAAAAATAACGAAGCGAAACGCAGTACTGACTTCGATGGCCAAACTAATTGCCGAAAGTCGAACATCAATATTAGAGGCCAATCAAATTGATTTGGATAGATATACTGGGGATGATATTTCCATGCGTGATAGGCTAAAAGTTGACCAAGACAAAATTGATGGTATGATTTTGTCTTTGGAGCAATTAACCTCAGCGCAAGACCCATTGGGGGTCGAACGGTTTGCTACAACCCATGAAAATGGAATGCACATCAGTAATAAAACTGCTCCATTCGGCACTATTCTTATTATCTATGAATCAAGACCAGATGTAACCATTGAAGCAGCAGGTATCGCCTTTAAATCAGGAAACAAAATTCTTTTAAAAGGAGGGAAAGAATCCTTAAATAGCAATTTGATTTTGGTAGCGCTATGGCATAAAGCACTGGAAGAAAATGATTGTGATACCAATTGGGTGACCTATCTACAATTCGATAGAACTCAAACACAGACCTTTCTTGAAAAACCAAACCAAAAGCTTGATCTGATTGTTCCACGAGGTGGAGAACGACTGATTGCTTTTGTAAAACAACACGCCACATGTCCCGTAATTGTGAGCGGCCGTGGAAATAATTTTTTGTATGTGGATTCAGAAGCCGATTTACAAATGGCTCTAGACATTATTCTGAATGCCAAAACAACAAAAATCTCTGCGTGCAACGCTTTAGACAAAGTTCTGATAGCCTCCGACTTAGTTCGCAAACATCAATTTTTGCAGCATTTAATTCTGGAATTGCAAAAAAGCAAGGTCGAAATTCTTGCAGATAGTCTCTTGTCAGGTCTAGAAGGGGTACTTCCTATTACTGATGAAAACATTTGGCATGAAGAATTTTTAGATTATAAAATCGCCCTAGGGCAAGCATCTGACATAGAAGATGCTATTTCCAAAATAAATAAATACGGTGGTGGGCATTCGGCATCAATAGTAACAGCAAATACTGAAAAGGCCACTGAGTTTATGGAATCTGTTGATTCAGCTGCGGTCTATCACAATGCATCTACCCGATTTACCGATGGGGGTCAATTCGGGCTTGGCGGAGAACTAGCCATTAGCACAGATAAATTACACCAAAGAGGACCCATTGGATTGCAGCATTTGGTAACCAACAAATGGCATGTAAAAGGCAACGGACAAATTCGATAATCATGGCCAAGAAAAGAATCTTATTGAAAATTGGCACGAATACTTTAACAAAGGAAACGGACCAAATATCCAGAGGGAAAATTGAAGATATAGGGCGACAAATTGCCAAGCTAAAAGACGATTATGAATTTATCATCGTAAGTTCTGGAGCAATCGCCGCAGCCAAACAATTCGTAAAATTAGAGCATAACGGCGAAGAAATCAATGTAAAACAAGCCTTGGCGGCCATTGGCCAACCCCATTTGATGCGGATTTTTCAAGAGAATTTTAGAGAGCTGGGTTTGTTTACGTCACAATGTCTTTTATCCTATTCAGATTTTGAGAAACCTGGATCACAAGAAAATATTAAGAATACGATTAACGTCTTAGTTGCCAATAATTTTATTCCCATCATTAACGAAAATGATACTGTTTCTACAGATGAAATACAGTTTGGAGACAACGATAAACTAGCCGCTTTAACCGCTGCCTTATTACAAGTTGACTTGCTATTAATAGCCACCAATACAGACGGAATATACACGAAAACATCCATCGAAAAAGAGAATCCTGAAACCGTTGAAATAGTTTCCGACATTGATGATTTGAAAAAAGAAATAAGTTTAGAAAAATCCACTCACGGTACTGGTGGAATGCACTCCAAAATACAAGCAAGCACCATAGCGCAGAACGCCTCAATAGAAACCTGGATTGTGAATGGATTAAAAGATAATTTTATCACCGATGCCCTTGAAGGAAAATCCAACTATACCAAGATTAAATTATGAAAAATTACTTATCCATAAAAGATATAGATCATTTACCTGAATGGGTGGAAGATGCACGAAATCTAAAATCTGACCCGACAGCAAACAAGAGTTTAGGTGAAGGGAAAACCATATGTTTGTTGTTTTTCAACAACAGTCTTAGAACCCGTTTAAGCACTCAAAAAGCAGCGATGAATTTGGGCATGGATGTCATGGTTATGAACTTCGGAAGCGAGGGTTGGCAGTTAGAATTTGAAGATGGCATGGTCATGGACCAAGGCAAATCAGAACATATAAAAGAAGCTGCAAAAGTAGTTTCTCAATTCTGTGATATCGTCGCTATTCGTGCTTTTGCCAGATTAAAAGACAAAGAACAGGACCAAGAAGAAGTAGTTTTAAACGGATTTACAAAACATGCTTCAATTCCAGTTGTTAATATGGAAAGTTCCGTTGGGCATCCGTTACAGGCCCTTGCCGATGCTATTACGTTGGACGAACACAATACCAAAGAGAGGCCTAAAATTGTACTTTCATGGGCACCTCATCCAAAAGCTTTGCCGCATGCAGTTGCAAATTCTTTTGTTGAAATGATGGAACTGCAGAACGCAGATTTTGTGATTACGCATCCAGAAGGATATGAATTGAATTCGGAAATCACCAAAGACATGCGAATCGAACACGACCAGAAAAAGGCTTTGGAAAATGCCGATTTTGTCTATGTAAAAAACTGGAGTAGTTATTCAGATTATGGAAAGGTATTGTCTCATGATTCTGACTGGATGATGACCCAAGAAAAACTGGGAAAGGCTAAATTCATGCATTGTTTACCTGTACGTAGAAATGTAGTGGTTGAAGATGCTGTTTTAGATGGTGAGCAATCATTGGTTATTGAACAAGCTAGCAATAGAACGTATTCCGCTCAAATAGTGCTTAAAAAGATTCTTGAAAGCTTATAATGAAACAAAAACTATCGGTCATAAAAATTGGTGGAAACGTCATTGAGAATAATGAGGAGCTAGTAAAGTTTCTTAAGCTTTTTGCCAGCCTGGACGGAATCAAAATACTAGTTCATGGAGGTGGAAAATTAGCCACGCAACTGGCTACCAAACTTGGAATCGAATCAAAGATGATCGGGGGAAGAAGAATTACGGATGCGGAAACCCTTGAAGTAATAACTATGGTATACGCCGGATTGACCAACAAAAACATTGTTGCCAAACTTCAGGCATATAATTGCAACGCGATTGGCTTGAGCGGTGCCGATGGAGATGCCATTCAAGCGCACAAACGACCAGTAAAAGAAGTTGATTATGGTTTTGCTGGAGACGTTGATGGCGTGAACAGTCAAATGATTTTCGAACTTTTGAAAACAGGGCTGACCCCTGTTTTCTGTGCTATGACCCATAACGGAAACGGACAATTATTAAACACCAACGCAGATACCATTGCTTCTGAATTAGCCATCGGTATGAGCGAGCTTTATAATACAACACTTTATTATTGCTTTGAAAAGAATGGGGTTTTGAAGAATATAACAGATGACAATTCGGTGATAAAACATATCGACGCTCAAAAATATCAGAGGCTTCTCAATGACGGAATTATAGCCGATGGCATGCTTCCCAAATTGGAAAATTGCTTTCACGCCCTTAACGAGAATGTCAGTAAAGTATGTATAGGAAATCCTTCGATGCTAGACCCCAAAAATGAACTTTTTACCACAATTACCTTATAGAATGACACAAGGGCAACTTACTGACAAAGCATTGGAGTTATTGAAACAACTGATTTCAATACAATCATTTTCTTCGGAAGAGGACAAAACCGCAGATGCCATTGAAGATTGGTTCAAAGCATTCGAAATTCCTTTTGAACGGATTCATAATAACGTTTTTGCCAAAAATAAATTCTGGGATGATAGTAGACCTACCCTGCTACTAAACTCCCATCATGATACCGTAAAACCCAACAAAGCATACACCAAGGACCCTTTCAATCCGCATATTGAAGATGGCAAATTATATGGGTTGGGCAGTAATGATGCCGGAGGTTGTTTGGTATCACTTCTAGCAACATTTACACATTATTACCATTCAGAAAATCTAAATCATAATATTTTGATGGTAGCCTCAATGGAAGAAGAAAGTGCTGGAGAAAACAGCTTGAGGGGATTGCTTCCTAGTCTTCCAAAAATTGAT
Source organism: uncultured Maribacter sp. (assembly GCA_964614665.1). Taxonomy (GTDB): domain Bacteria; phylum Bacteroidota; class Bacteroidia; order Flavobacteriales; family Flavobacteriaceae; genus Maribacter_C. The sequence continues at coordinate 16,527 of CAZTLZ010000035.1, read as the reverse complement.
GTGGCCATTGTTGGTGAACCCACCTTGCTAGATCTGGCCATTGCCGAAAAGGGGTTGATTGTATTTGATGCGGTAGTTAAAGGAACTCCATCTCACGCTGCACATCCGAATAACAACAACTCCATTTACAATACTATTGAAGTATTGGATTGGTTCAAAAATTATAGATTCGAAAAGACATCGGAAGCTCTAGGGGATGTAAAAATGACTGTTACGCAAATCAATGCAGGCAGTCAACACAATGTTGTTCCGGCCCAAGTGGAATTGGTTATTGACGTCCGTGTAAACGATGCCTATTCAAACAAAGAAATTGCAGACTTGCTAAAATCAGAAGCTCCATGTGAGTTACAAGAACGTGGATTAAAACTGAACTCCTCCAAAATAGATAAAAACCATGCCTTGGTTCAATCAGGAATTGCCTTGGGAAGAAAAACCTACGGCTCTCCTACCCTTTCAGACCAAGCAGCATTGACTTGTCAATCATTAAAACTAGGTCCGGGTGACAGTACTAGATCACATTCCGCAGATGAGTTTATTTATGTTAAGGAGATTGAGGAAGGCATCGATTTGTACATAAATATTTTAGACGGGTTTTTAACCAAATAGAACTAACATGTCAGGAGAAACCGACTTAGCACGTCTACTTACGGAAATGAATCCCATACACAATAAAGGGGATTATGTTTTTGTAAATGTTCATGACACTTTTGAAATCAACTTTTCCGATGTTGTTGGCACATTCAAAGAAAAAGAAGCCACCACGTTGATTTTAGAAAAAAGTAAGGCCGATCTCTTGAAATTGAAATATGATTACATCGTGTCATGGATATCGCTATCCGTGCACTCCTCATTAGAAGCGGTTGGTTTGACCGCAAGTATTTCCACAGCATTGGCTGGTGCGGGAATCAGTTGCAACATAGTTGCAGCATTCTATCACGACCATCTTTTTGTTAGCAAAAGAGATGTGGAAAAAGCGATGCAAATATTGAGTAATTTGACAAAAAATATATAGCTAAGATGAAACTCTGGGATAAAGGATTCAGTACAGACAAAAAAATAGACCATTTTACGGTAGGTAACGACAGAGAACTAGATTTGCATCTGGCAAAATATGACGTCATTGCTTCCAAAGCACATGCTAAAATGTTAGGTAAAATAGGTCTGTTGACTGATGACGAAACCAATGCTTTGGTTACAGAGTTAGATAATATCGATTCTTCTATTAAGAGGGGAGAGTTCACCATTGAGGATTCTTTTGAGGATATGCATTCAAAAATCGAATTCCTGTTGACCGACAAGTTGGGAGATACAGGCAAGAAAATCCATACGGCACGTTCACGAAACGACCAAGTCTTGGTCGCGATGCATTTGTATTTAAAAGACGAGCTTTCAGAAATAAAATCACAGACAAAAGATCTTTTTGATTTGCTTTTGAATTTAGCAGAACAACATAAAGGTGTTTTGCTTCCCGGATATACACATTTACAAATCGCGATGCCGTCATCATTCGGATTGTGGTTTTCTGCCTACGCTGAAAGTTTGATCGATGACTTATATTTTGTGGATGCAGCTTATAAGGTTGCGAATCAAAATCCGTTAGGGAGTGCCGCTGGTTATGGCAGTTCTTTTGCCATAGATAGAACTTTTACCACGAAAGAAATGGGTTTCGAAACCATGAAGTATAATGTGGTGGCAGCCCAAATGGGGCGTGGTAAGGTTGAGAAAGCTACCGCATTTGGCATGGCGAACATTGCAGCTACCCTATCTAAAATGGCAATGGATATCTGCTTGTATATGAGCCAAAATTTTGATTTTTTATCTTTTCCAGATGAATTGACAACGGGGTCAAGTATTATGCCCCATAAGAAGAATCCTGATGTTTTTGAATTGGTTCGTGGAAAATGTAACAAGTTACAAGCGGTGCCCAATCAGTTGACTTTGATTATCAATAACCTTCCTAGTGGTTACCATCGTGATTTACAATTAGTGAAAGAAATCATCGTTCCTGCGATTCAAGATTTGAAAGCCTGTCTGGAGATTCTAACTTTTAGTTTAAAAGAAATCCGTGTAAACAAAAGCATTTTAGAAGATCCTAAATATGATTATCTTTTTAGCGTTGACACTCTTAATGAATTGGTTCAAAACGGAACACCTTTTCGAGATGCGTATAAAAAAATGGGGCAGGAAATCAACAATGGTACGTTTACTCCCAAGAAAGATATCCAACATACTCATGAAGGTAGTTTAGGTAATCTATGTTTAGACGAGATTCGGGCTAAGATGAAAGATGTTCGATCATAGAAAAAAACAATGCAAAAAAGCGCTAATTTCTATCTACTCACTAATAAATTGACTAAATTCAATTTATATAAAGTGAACAATCATTTAACCATTAAAAACAAATTCATATGGGCTTATTTTCGTTTATAAAAAACGCCGGAAAAAAATTATTTGGAAAGAAAGAAGAAACTGTAGAAGTCACTCCTGTCAGTAAAACAGATTTACTAAAAGCCGAAATCGGACGATTAGGTATTCCAGTATCAGATCTTGATATCGCAATTTCAGAGATGGTTACGGTTTCGGGTATAACAGATACAAATGCCGATCGGGAAAAGCTCATTTTAGCCATGGGAAATATTGAAAACATCGGGTGTGTGCAAGATAATATTGAGGTTACCAATCCTGAACCTGAGGCCACTTTTCATGTTGTTCAATCTGGTGATACATTGTCCAAAATTTCAAAAACCGTGTATGGCGACCCTATGAAGTACAATGTCATATTTGAAGCCAACCGACCAATGTTGCAGGACCCTGATGAAATTTATCCTGGTCAGACGTTACGAATACCAGTACTATAAATTTGGTCAGGTAATCAAATAATATAGAGGCAATCCGATTGGATTGCCTTTTTTGCTTTTAAAATATTTTATTGGAATAGATGCAAGTTACGACTGATTAATCTATTATTTTGGTTGAATTATATTCTTAAACAGAAAGGCCTATCAAATGAAAAATCGTTTCTTTTTTTTAATATTACTCGTAGTATGCACTACGATTACCGCCCAAGACACTTTTGAACGAAATACCTCAGCAGACATTCAGAGTTACATTTTTAATCTTTCGCTAAATGATGATGACAACAAAATAGAAGGGGAAGCCCTGATTACGGTAGATTTCAAAAATGAAGTCAACGAATTTGCCCTTGACCTCATCGCCAAATCAGAAACCTATGGCATGGAGTTAAAAGGTGTTTTCGAGGATAGCACCAAAATAAGCTACACTTACGAAGGGAATAAATTGAAAATAATTCCATCCGCTAAACCGTTAAAACAAAGAACCTATAAAATACAATATCAAGGCATACCTGAAAGAGGTTTGGTCATTGATACCACCAAATTTGGACAGCGCTCATTCTTTGGGGATAACTGGCCCAATCTGGCTAGGCATTGGTTGCCGTCTGTTGACCATCCATCTGACAAAGCAAGTATTGAATTCCGAATTACGGCCCCTGACCATTATGACGTTGTTGCCACTGGTGAAAAAATAGAGGAGAGCAATTTGGGTAACGGTTTTAAATTAACCACCTATAAGGAGCTAGCACCAGTTGCAATGAAAGTGGTAACAATTGGTGTAACCCGATTTGCAAGCAAAGTAATGGATGAAATTGAAGGTATTCCTATTTCTGCATGGGTATATCCTGAAAACCGTTTGGATGGATTTTCCGATTATGGGGTCGCAACAGATATTATGAAATATTTTATTGACAATATTGGTCCTTATTCTTATGCCAAGCTGGCCAATATGCAAGCAAAAACCCAATGGGGCGGACTAGAGAATGCGGGTACCATTTCTTACTTCGAGAATTCCGTTACAGGAAAAAACGAAGTTGAGGGACTCATCGCCCACGAAATAGCACATCAATGGTTCGGAAATTCCGCCTCCGAAAATGATTGGAACCACGTCTGGCTTAGTGAAGGCTTTGCAACTTATTTTGCCATCTTGTATCAGGAAAGTGTTTACGGAGATGAAAAACGAAAGGAAGAATTAGCACTTGATCGTAAGCAGATTATTGACTATTACAAGAAAAAACCTTCCCCCATAGTTGATCTAAGTATCAAAGACCCTATGAAAGTTTTGAGTACGAACACCTACCAAAAAGGAGGTTGGGTGCTCAATATGCTGCGCTATAAATTAGGAGATGATATATTTTGGAAAGGAATCCGAGCGTATTATAAAAAATATCGGAATTCCAATGCAATGACTGCTGATTTTCAAAAAGTCTTGGAAAAAGTTTCAGGGCAAAACCTTGAATCCTTTTTTCAACAATGGATTTTCACCAAAGGCTACCCAGAAATTAAATGGGACTGGAGCTATAAAAAGGGAAAAATCAAAATAGATATTGAGCAAACCCAAGACTATCACATATTTAGTTTTCCTTTGGAAATACAAATCCAAAAGGATGGCAAAAGCAACATTGTAACTGTCGAAATGAACACTTCTAAATCTTCCTTCGAAATTGATGTAGATTTTCAACCAGATGTTATTCTGTTAGACCCGAATCTTTGGTTGTTGTTCGAAGAAAAATAGGTAATTAAATCTGCTGAAGATTAGCACGAAAGGATTGGGTTTTTCAAAATAATTATTGAATCATTCCAAGATTAATCACCTCTTGTTCAGTTAAAAAGCGCCAGTGACCACGAGGTAAATCCTTTTTAGTCAAACCTGCATAAACAACACGGTCTAACTTTACGATTTCATATTCAAGCTCTTCAAAAAGTCTTCTAACTATATTATTACGCGTGCTAAAAAGTTCAACACCCACTTGATTTTTAGGAGAGTTCTCAACAAAGCTGATATCTTGCACCCGCACCACGTAATCCTCCACCGACAACCCTTCTTGAATACGTTTTAAGTCTGCACTACGTAGATTCTTATTCAATTCCACATGGTATATCTTTCGTAATCCATTTTTAGGACTATTCAATCGTTTGGTCATCTCACCATCATTGGTGAAAACGATAAGTCCAGTGGTATCTTTATCTAATTTCCCAATTGGTTTGAGTTCAGCCTTCGATGCTTTTGAAACCAAACTTCTGGCTGTTCTTCTACCATGTTCATCACGACCTGTTGTGGTAAAGTCTTTCGGTTTATTTAGCAAGATGTACTCCTTTTTAACAGGATTCAATCGTCGCCCATCAAAACGAACATCGTCACTCAATTGAACTTTATAGCCCATTTCAGTAATAGGTTTTCCGTTCACCGTAACATTTCCTGAAGCAATATAAATATCGGCTTCTCGACGAGAGCAAACTCCTGAGTTTGCCACATAACGATTTAATCGCATTTCATTCGGATTCGAGGCTTGCTTGGCCTCGGTCTTTCTTTTATTTGGAGGATTCCCCTTGGCCTGACTTTTCTTGCGAAATGTACCACCTCTTCTTCCTGACTTTCTATCTCCCTTATTGGAACCTGACCTACCCATGATTTGTATTTGTTTGCAAAGGTAGTTTAATCCTCAAACTCAACGATAGATTGCCGTTCTCTATTTACAGTCAATTTTGTTACGTCTGGTCTTGAATAATGGCCAACGCAATCGAAGTTCTGACGTTCTTCATAAACACGGTTGAAATCCAGTTCCTGATAGATCAAACCTTCTTTGTGAAGTACTGGTTCAACTATCCACGCTCCATCTGGACCCGCTATACAAGAACCCCCATTTGCTAAAACATCGGGAGCGTTAGCTAAAATAATATCTAGATGAGGGGTTTCTTTAGGAAAATCTTTCTTGTGCATGAGTGACGAAACCGAGACGACGAAACCTCGCGACTCTCGTGCTATGAAACGTGTAATGTCTTTAGTATTATGGTCGCTACCTGGCCAAACAGCAATATGTAAATTTTCTCCCTGTCCGTAAAGTGCAGTACGCGGTAAGGGCATCCAATTCTCCCAACAATTCAAACCCCCGACCGTAAATTGTTTTAGAGAATGCACCTGCAATCCGTTACCATCACCAGGTGCCCATGTCAAACGTTCGTCATAGGTGGGTTGTAATTTTCGATGTACGGATTTTATTTCCCCCTCCTGATTGATATATACCAGAGAGGCATAAATACTATGACCCCCACGGTTTTTAGCACGCTCCATAACTCCCAGATAAACAGCTATCTTATTTTCCTTCGCCAATTCGCAAATAGCGTCTAATTCCCCAGTTTCAATCTGAATTGAATTTCGAACATAATGTGCATGCAGCTCTTTGTTTACTTTTTTATCCCATTTGGCACCATCGGTTAGAGCTAACCAAAATGGATACCCAGGCAGCAACGCCTCTCCAAAGATCACAAGTTCAGCTTTTTCTTTTGCAGCCTCTTGTATTGTAGTTTCTATTTTACAAAGTGTTTCCACTTTGTTCAACCAAACAGGTGCTATTTGGGCAAGAGCCACTTTCAGTATATTTTCCATCTATAAAATACGATTTAGAACTAGGTCAATATCAATCAGCAAAATGCTAAAGACACCGGCAATGATAATGAATTTCAAAATATTGTGTAACCAAACATAGTGCTTTTTGACATTGGACTTTAGAAGTAGCACAAGGAATAGAATCAAAAAAGCTATACATCCTATAAAATAGTAATTCATTAAGCCCACATCAAATTTTGTTATCAATAGAAGGGAAGGGATTAGGGTAAGTAAAATCAATATAGTTATACAAATCTTTGAAACCCTTGCACCATACAAAATTGGAATGGTTTTATAGTTTTGAGTCAAATCACCCTTCATGTTCTCCAAATCTTTGATCATTTCACGCACTAAAATCAGCAGGAACAAGAAGATAGCATGAACGAAGATTACGGTCTCAAAATTTTTGTAATACACAAAAACTGCAAAAAAGGGAGCGATGGCCAATGTTGCGGAAACAAAATTACCTACAAAGGGTACTTTCTTAAGTTTATGCGAATAGAACCAAATACCGAAAATATAGGCCGAAAAAAAGAATACAGCTCGAAATGAAACATAGCTGGCGGCTATAACGGCCAACAGGTTTAAAATGAAGTAGGTGGTCAATTTGAACCGCTGGCTGACCAAACGATCTAACATGCTCTTCTTTGGTTTGTTGATCAAATCTTTTTCTGCATCATAAAAATTATTGATGATATAACCACTTGCGATAACCAAGGCTGAGGATAGGACTATAAAAAAAAGATTGAGATCAAAAGTAACTTTACGCAGCGGCAAATCAGGCGCTAGAATATAGATAGACGCCAAATATTGAGCCAATACGACCATAAGAATATTGTAGCCTCTGACCACGGAAAACAGACTCAATAACTTTAAAAGCAAGAGTTTGTTTTTTCTACTAAACATTTTGAATGCGTTGTACTAGAAGTTGTACACCACTTCTAATTGGTAATCTTTCAAAGCAGATTTTGCTTTCTTGATGTCTTGTGTGAAACCTAATATATACCCCCCTCCACCAGAACCACAGAGCTTTAGATAGTAGTCATTACTTTCAATTCCTTTTTTCCATAACTCATGGAACTTCGTAGGAATCATCGGTTTGAAATTATCCAATACCACATGAGAAAGTTGTTTCAGGTTTCCAAAAAGTGATTTTACATTTCCGTTGACAAAATCCTCAACACAGGCGTCGGTATGTTTGATAAATTGGTTTTTTAGCATCGAACGAAAACCTTCTTGCTTCATCTTTTCCATAAAAATCTGAACCATTGGCGCTGTCTCTCCAGTTATACCACTGTCTAAAAGGAAAACAGCTCCTTTACCTTTGCTGTTTTGCGAAGGTATGCTGGTAGATTCTATATTGTCTTGTGAGTTAATCAAAATAGGTAAACTCAAATAGCTATTCAATGGGTCAAGGCCAGAAGATTTTCCGTGAAAAAAGGACTCCATTTTAGCGAAAATCCTTTTCAATTTCAGCAATTTGTTTCTGGTAAGATTCTCCAAAACGGTAATCTTATCGGTTGCATACTTGTCATAAATAGCCGCTACCAGAGCCCCACTACTACCAATACCGTAACCTTGTGGAATGGAACTGTCAAAATACATACCAGAATCTAAATCTTTTTTTAAAGACTCAAAGTCAAATGCGACCAAATAAGGGCTGTTCTTTTGAACCATTTCTAAATAACCAACAAATTCGCGTAGTGCACTATTTGATTTTTTCGCTTCTGCGGAAGTACTGTTTTCAGTCTTCAAAGCGCCCTTGAAAAAATTATATGGAATGGATAATCCTTTAGAATCTTTAATAATTCCGTACTCTCCGAATAGAAGTATTTTAGAATAAAATAAGGGGCCTTTCATAATTTTGTTTCAAGATTCTTTTTGCTATGTCGACTATAATTTTAACCTGATTAAAAGTTACAATTTTCTTGCGCCAAATCCTATCCGATCACAAATGTACTGTCCATTTTCGCAATATGCAACTAGCTCATTTTTAATGAACTGATATACGTCACCTTTTTCCTTCTCTGGATACAGCACATGTACATTCGCTCCAGCATCCAAAGTAAAGCAAAGGTTTGTAGTGGAAGATTCTCGAAACGCCCATATTTTATTAATGATTTCAAGGGTATTCGGCTTCATTAAAATGAAATAGGGCAAGCTTGTCATCATCATGGCATGCAAAGTAAGGGCCTCACTCTCCACTATTTTTATGAATTTCGATAGATCACCATCTTCAAAAACAGCCTTCAATTTCGTCAGGTTTTTATGCGCCTCACCGAATCGGTTTTCGGCAAAGTGATGCTTGTGCATTAAATCATGACCAAGAGTACTACTCACCTTCTTCTGGCCCTTATCTACCAAAAGTATCGTGTCATGATAGTTTTTGAAAATATCATGCACCTGATAGGGATATTTAATTCCATATAAATCAGAACTGTTATCTATATCTTGATGGTTACCCCATTGCACAATATCACCCTCAATACTGCGGCAAGCGCTACCTGATCCCAAACGAGCCAAGAAAGATGCCTTTTTGTTAAAATAATCCACAGTCATTTTTGGGTTCATCTGTCTTTCAACATCCATTAAACATAGGGCCAAAGCCGACATGCCACTAGCTGAAGACGCTATTCCACTACTATGGGGAAAAGAGTTTGAAGTTTCAATGGTGAAATGTAGATCTTTTATGAAGGGTACGTACTTCTCTATCCTTAGAAAAAAAGTATTGATCTTTGGTTTAAATTCTTCTTTTTGTTTTCCATCAAAAACTAGATTAAAAGAAAAATCATCAGAGGGGCGTTCTTTTTTTTGATAAGAAAGTGATGTTGTGGTAGCGCAGGCATCTAAGGTAAAACTTATAGAAGGGTTTGCAGGAATTTGATTTTCCTTCTTACCCCAATACTTGACCAAAGCAATATTACTTGGCGATCGCCAACTGGTTTTCCCTTCATCAAGTTTTAAAGAATAAGGTTTGGGAATGAAATCATCTTCGGTCATCGAGCAAAGATAAGTTTTTGTTTTGTGTCGAATAAGGATTTCATGTCACTACTAATTACTGTTATACCCCCTGGCTCATCTCCAATAATTTCACCATAGTTCTATAGTTACGGGATGTGGCCGAAACCTTTAATTTTCGCTCGATTAGATTGTTACTTAGTTTGGCCTTACCAGCACCGATTGAATAATTCAAATAGACGCAATAATCGTTGACTTCAAAAAGTTCACCTATAAATTTTTCATTTTGAAAAGCGACTTTCAACTCCGCTTGGGGAGGTTCTTTCAGAAGTGCAAAATAGATTCTTTTATTTTCGACATCTGAAAGTTCCGTAAATGGGTTTTCGTCAAAAATGAATTTTAATTCGTCATACGTTTTGACTAGAACAGGCACATCAAAACCAAAGGTTTTCGCAATACCCTTTTTTATTTTATCCTCTATTAGGGAGGCTTTGGTTTCTGGTGATCTGAAAACTACATTTCCACTCTGAATGTAGGTGTCAACATCCTTAAAACCGATTTTATTAAACATGGCTATTAAATCGGCCATTTTTATTTTTCGGTGACCACCTACATTGATACCTCTAAGTAGGGCTATATAAGTTTGCATATACTATTGGCTTATAATTCCTTGAGCGGCAATGTAACCTCCTGTCCAAGCATTTTGAAAGTTGAACCCACCCGTAATTGCATCAACATTGATTACCTCACCAGCAAAAAATAGATTGGAATGTAACTTACTCTCAAAAGTCTTGAAGTTAATTTCCTTTAAATCAACCCCACCCGCAGTTACAAATTCTTCTTTGAACGTACTCTTCCCTTCTACTTTGAACTCACCTTTAGTTAATTGTAATGCTAGTTTTTGCAAAAGCTCTTTTGAAACATCAGCCCATGTCATCTCGAGTGGAATACCCGAAGCCTTGACCAAGCTCGTCCATAACCTTCGGGGCACTTCTACAGCCTTTGTTCGCAAGATGGTTTTCTTTGCTTCAATTTTTTTTATTTCCATTAGCAAGTCAATGACCGACTCTTCATGATAATCAGGCAACCAATTGATTCGAACAGGGAACTTATAATTCTTTTCATTTAGAATTTTCGCCCCCCAAGCAGATAGCCTCAAAATTGCAGGGCCGCTTATGCCCCAATGTGTAATCAGAACCGGACCTTCTTCCGTGAGCAAGACATCTCCTCTTACATTGCTCGCCAGTTTTATTGTTATTTTAGGGTTAAGATTCGGTTTTAAAATAGAGACCCTGGCATGCGTACTCACTCCTTGCATACCACTTATTCGATTATCTTTAATGTTAAAGGTAAAGAGAGAAGGTGTGGGTTCATCAATGGTGTGACCAAGATTTTTTAACAGGGACCAAATCTTTGGATTGTTGCCAGTAGTCACCAATAATTTCTTTGTTTCGTATGTTTTTTTTATCGAAGTAACCTTCCAAAAAGTATCATTTCCTGTTGAAACCGGATCTATTTTGATGACACTACTATGTTTGAGAACCTTAACTTCCAAACGCTTGGCTTCATTCAACAAACAATCGATAATAGTTTGCGAAGAATTTGAAACCGGAAATACCCTTCCATCTTCTTCAATTTTTAGGGCAACATTACGTTCCTCGAAAAACTGCATTGTATCACCGCTACTATGGGAATGAAATGGCCCGAGAAGTTCTTTTTCGCCTCTAGGGTAGTTCTTGATAAGTTCACTTGGTAAAAATTCCGCATGTGTTACATTGCAACGGCCACCACCGGATATTTTTACTTTTGTCAGTACCTCTTTCCCTCTTTCAAGAATAGCGACTTTCAGTTTTCGATCTCCCTCCGCAATATGAATAGCGGCATAGAAACCAGCCGCTCCACCGCCGACTATAAGAACATCGAACATTAGTGAACTCTTTCTGGAAAATTGGTGATAATTCCGTCAACACCAAGTCGCTTCATGGCAATAATATCTTCAGGTTCGTTAACTGTCCATGGGTAGATTTTAAATCCAGCCTCTTGAATGGCCAAATTATTCTCAGGTGTCAACTTTTCGAAGTTTGGATTAATCGCTTCGGCATTCAACTCTTTTGCAATTGAAATGGCATCTAAAGGGTCACTTTCAGTAAGAATGGCAATAGGAATAGATGCGTTCACTTTTCTCATTTCTCTAAGTTCATCCCATTTAAAACTAGAAATCAGAAAATTATCTAGTGTCCAACCCCGCTCCTTAATATAGTAATCCGTTATGAAATTCACTCTGCTTACTGTACCTGCTCCTTTCAACTCGATATTAAGACGCACCTTGTTATCGATTAATTTAAGAACATCTTGTAAACGAGGTATCTTATGACCCCCGTCTAGAGTAACTTTACGCAATTCGTAATACGTCCATTCTTCGATTTTTCCACCTGCATTTGACAAACGATCCAGAGTTTCATCGTGAAAAACCATGGTATTGTCATCAGCCACATTGAACACATCTATTTCTATCATATCGACACCTAAATCCAATGCTTTTTGAATGGAAGCAAGCGTATTTTCGGTTTCATGCCCCATTGCACCTCTATGACCAATTACCAAAGGTTTTTTTTCTTCCATACAGCTGTTGAGTAAAAGTAACGCAAGTAATATCCTAAAAATTTTCATTAGCAATCATTTGATTTGTTGGACGGTTAAAGATACAATTGACTTCGGTAACTCAAAAAGAATCCTATGCTTTTTAACTCTAAGTTAATTCTAATTTTTTAGTATAAACCACACTTAATCAAATAGGTATGAATGTTGAGACCAATATTTTTTCCGCATTCTTAATTAGGTTAATACTACTATTCAACAAAATCAAAAATTGTGTTGGCCAAAACAAGTTTAATTTCTACAATTGTTACCGTAATATGGCCAATGACCGATGAGTTTCTTTTATTTAGTCGATTTTCTAGTAGGGCTGATTTCCAACATAGTAAAATGAAATGCTTCCTTAAAAAAAATCTGTTCCCAAAAGGGCCTTTTTTTAATGAAGTTGGTAAATAAAAGATTGTAGAGGTCCTAGTGAAACAGCGATTTTACCTACCCCCTTCTCGACTTTCATCTCTTTACTGGTTGCATAGAGTGCATCTTCCAAGGTGTATGTTCCATCCTCTAGCTCCCATTCATCAATGATTTCTTCAGGAATCTTCAACTCAAAAACCCTAGAATCATTGGCTTCAAAATTTGAAGTGACAATTAATTTCTCATCATCACTCCATCGAACATAGGAAAGTACCCGATGGTCATACCCCTCAGTTCGGTCTTTGTTGAAATAATGGATGTCTTTGTAATTCCCCATCAAAGCTTCACTTGAAATAGTAAAGTTCAGAAGACGCTTATAAAAATCGCGTAAGTCTTTTTCCCTTTCGGACAATTGCCCGCCGTCATACTGCTTATTATTGACCCAACGCTGGTGATGAGGAACTCCTATATAATCAAAAATGGAAGTTCTACTCGATTTACCAAAACCGGCATCTTCTGCCCCTGGTTCTCCCACCTCTTGACCAAAATAAATCATGGTTGGCGATGTAGTTGAAGTCGCCGAAACTACCATTGCAGGTTTACCTTTTAAAGCGTCACCTGAAAATTCTGGACTTGCAATTCGTTGTTCGTCATGGTTCTCAAGAAAATGCAACATGTGATGTTCGATATCCTGAAGTCCTTCTAAAACCTTTGGGATATGATCAGTCCATCCATGCCCTTGCATAATATGTTTAAGACTGTCATATAGTTCTACTTTGTCATACAGATAGTCCATTTTGCCTTTCTTGATGTAATCACGATACAAGGCGGGTTGATAAACTTCGGCCAATAACAGTGCGTTTTCGTTCTTCACTTTGATATGTGAGTTCATATAACTCCAAAATTCAACCGGAACCATTTCAGCCATATCATATCTAAAACCGTCAACACCCAATTCTAACCAGTAAAGGGCTATATCTTTAAATTTAACCCAAGAATCCGGAACATCCTTATTCAGCCAGAAATCATAATGTTCTTTGTAATCGGCCTTATCAAAATCATTGGGTAATTCATCAAAATCATAAGAACCATCAGGGCGAACTCCATAGTTGACCTTTACAGTTTCATACCAATCGTTCATCCTGGGCCGTACTTCACGGGAGCCATTACCTGTCCATTTAGAGGGCACCTCAACAAACTTATTATCTATCATTTCGTTGTATTCGCCGCCCAATGGCAAGTACCCATTTTCCCATTGCGGTACCACAAATTCTGAATTGGGGATGTAATAAAAATTGTTATCGCGAGCATACTCCACCGAAATGTCATCAGAAGAACCAAAAGGAGTTGAACTGGAAGGAGTGGATTTACCTTCATAGTTTCGCGCTACATGATTTGGTACAATATCTATCAATACTTTTAATCCTGACCTGTGTGTGCGTTCAATCAAATCTTTGAATTCCTTAAGACGATTTTCGACATTATTGGCCAAATCAGGGTTCACATTGTAATAATCTTTTACAGCATAAGGTGATCCCGCACGACCTTTTACAATTTCAGGGTCATCTTTTGAAATTCCATATTTAGAATAATCAGCAATCAAAGCGTGATGAGGAACACCAGTAAACCATATATGGGTAACGCCGAGATCCTTTATTTCCTGAAGGGCTTTTTCAGAAAAATCAGAGAACTTACCTGTGCCATTCTCGACAAGCGTTCCCCATGGTTTATTGGTTGTGTTGGTGTTACCGAAAAGTCTAGGAAATACTTGGTAAATGACTTTTTTGTACTCTTTGATCTTATCTACTTTCATAGGCTTCGCAATCTCTTTTTTTGACTCACAGCCGCCTAAAATGACAGCGACCAAAACAATTATCAATATTTGTTTTTTCATTTTTTGACTACTACCTCTTTGTGAGGTATTAAGACAACCCTATTTCCGTTTACGCGAATTGACATTTCTTTGGTTCCATCCAACTCAAATTTGGTTTCGTCATGCTTTACATTGATTTTTAAAATACGTTTTCTAAAATTCACCTTAAAAGAATACCCTTTCCATTGCTTTGGAATCCTTGGAGTAAAAGATAGTTTATCATCAACAATTCGCATACCCCCAAAACCTTCTACTATACTCATCCAAGTGCCTGCCATCGAGGTGATATGAAGACCTTCTTCTACCTCTTTATTATAGTCATCAAGATCTAAACGTGATGTTCTAAGGTAGAAAGTATATGCCTGACCCATTCGATTCAATTTTGCCGCTTGGATACTATGTACACAAGGAGAAAGTGAAGACTCATGAACGGTGAAGGGTTCGTAAAAATCAAAGTGCTTTTCAAGCTCTTCAGTTGTAAAATGGTCTTCGAAAAAATAGAACCCTTGTAAAACATCGGCTTGCTTGATATATGGCGAACGAAGAATACGGTCCCAACTCCATTTTTGGTTAATAGGGCGTTGTGATTTTGGTAAATTGGCGACTGAAATCAACTCCTTGTCTAAAAATCCATCTTGTTGTAGAAAAACCTCTTTTTCCTTAGAATATGGAAAATACATCTTAGCCGCTACTTTTTTCCATCTAGACTTCTCATTATCGGTTAATTTCGTTTTGCCTATAATTCGATCATAGTCATCAGAATAACCCTCTTCGACTTTCTTTAATTGTTCCAGGGCATACTCAATACACCATTTCGCCAAATAATTCGTGTACCAATTGTTATTTACATTGTTCTCATATTCGTTGGGGCCAGTTACACCAAGAATGACATATTCATTTAGTGGTTCTGATAAGGTAGCACGCTGGTGCCAAAAACGCGCTATTCCGATAAGTACTTCCAATCCCATTTCCGGGATATATGAATAATCTCCTGTATAACGATAATAATTATATATGGCGAATGCAATGGCGCCATTTCTATGGATTTCCTCGAAAGTTATTTCCCATTCATTATGACATTCCTCTCCGTTCATGGTGACCATAGGATACAAGGCTGCCCCATTTGAGAAACCCAATTTTTCAGCATTTTCAATTGCCTTTTCAAGATGATTGTATCGATATTCCAACAGATTTCTTGCTACCCACTGATCTTTGGTAGTCATATAAAAAGGAATGCAGTAGGCCTCGGTATCCCAGTAGGTACTCCCTCCATACTTTTCCCCGGTAAAACCTTTCGGACCTATATTCAATCTTGAATCTTTACCAGAATACGTTTGGTTCAAGTGAAAAATATTAAAACGAATGCCTTGCTGTGCCTTCACATCACCCTCAATGGTAATATCACTCATTTCCCAGATTTTAGCCCATGACTTCCTTTGCAATTCTAGTAGCGCATCAAAGCCTAAATCGGTTGCTTTTTTCAATCCTGATTTCGCTGCTGCCACCAATTCTTCTTTTTTATGATTGGTGTCTACGACATAACCTCCGAACTTATGTATTTCGAATAATTCTCCTTTTTTTACATCTCGCAAATAAGAATATCCAACTGATTGTTCATCTTGCTTTATGGATGAAGGGCTTCCCTTAACCTCTTTGCCATTCAAAAATAATTTTGATTCCATAAAGGTGCAGATCGCAAAATTGGTCTTCATGGTATGCGCCTCGATAAAAGCTTGGTCCTCTTCTGAAATAATATTCGTAGTATTCCAAAACTTATCATCCCAGTTACTATCCTCATTTGTAATACCATTATCTAAATAGGGTAACACAATAATTTCTACATCTTTATTTAATGGTTTTATTACGTATTTAATAGCTCCTATCGAATCAATCTCAAGACTTAGAAAGCGCGTTACCTCAACAGCCAACTCTATATCATTCATAGTGTTTGCTGCAAAACTTCGTCGATACCAACCTTCTTTCATATTCAATTCACGCCGGAAATTTTTTACCTCTTTGCAAGTTTCCAGATCAAAGGCTACTCCATCCACAAAAATGTCGATGCCTATCCAATTAGGAGCATTCAACACTTTTGCAAAATACTCGGGGTATCCATTCTTCCACCAGCCAACTCGGGTCTTATCTGGGTAGTAGACCCCTGCGATATAACTGCCTTGAAAAGTTTCACCTGAATAGTGTTCTTCAAAATTTGCACGTTGTCCCATGGC
>CAZTLZ010000034.1:5763-23589 GCA_964614665.1 uncultured Maribacter sp. | reverse complement strand
GCCAGCCAGCACAATGGCAGGCCTAATTTTGGAAACCACGTCCTTAAATGGGCAAAAATCAATTTTTAACTTAGAATAATAGCCCCTTTTATTCGTCACTAAATTTTAGTACGAATGAAACCTATTTTCGCAATGTTGACCATTTTCGGTCTAACAATGGCCTCACAGGCCCAAGAACAAGAGACCGATTCATTAGAAGGTAAAAAAGTAGAGGTATTGGATGAAGTTTTTGTGTCAGCTATTCGGGTGACCAATGAAACACCGGTTACCTTTTCGAATTTGACCAAAGAACAAATCAAACCAAGAAATTTAGGGCAAGACATTCCCATTTTGATGAATTTCTTACCATCCGTGGTAACCACATCTGATGCAGGTGCCGGTGTTGGTTATACAGGAATCCGAGTTCGTGGAAGTGACGCCACTCGAGTCAATGTTACTATTAACGGAATTCCTTATAACGATGCTGAGTCTCAAGGTACCTTTTGGGTGAATATGCCTGATTTTGCTTCATCAACGGAAAGCTTGCAATTGCAACGAGGTGTTGGTACTTCTACTAACGGGGCAGGTGCATTTGGGGCAAGCCTCAATTTGCTGACCGATGGCTTTTCAGAGGATGCTTATGGACAGATTTCTTCTTCAATAGGAAGCTTTAATACGCTCCGTAATAATCTGAAATTCAGCAGCGGATTGCTTAATGACCATGTTGAAATTTCAGGAAGGTTGTCCCGAATTACTTCAGACGGGTATATTGATAGAGCTTCCTCAGAACTGGAATCTTACTTTTTACAAGGGGCTTATAAAGATGACAATACATTAATCAAAGCATTAATCTTTGGAGGGCACGAAATCACCTATCAATCTTGGAACGGGATTGATGCTGCCACATTGGTATCCAATAGAACCTTTAATTCGGCAGGAATTTATGCTAATGAAAATGGAAGTACTCAATTCTATGAAAAAGAGGAGGACAACTACAAGCAAGACCACGCTCAACTTTTATGGAATGAAAAACTGAATGAAAATTGGAGCACTAATATTGCGTTACATTATACTAGAGGGCGAGGTTATTTTGAACAATTTCGTGAAGACGATGATTTTTCAACCTATGGTTTTACACCTATAAATATAGATGGTGAAGAAGTGAGTACTACCGATTTAATTCGCCGTCGTTGGTTAGATAATGATTTTTACGGAACAGTATTTTCGGCTAACTACGTCAATCAAAAATTGAATTTTATCTTTGGTGGTGGGTATAACAAATATGAAGGAGCTCATTTCGGAGAGGTCATTTGGGCACGTTTTGGTAGTAATACCATTCGTGAACGCTATTATGATGATAATTCTGAAAAGACCGATTTCAATTTGTACGCTAAGGCAAATTATAGCCTTGATGATAAATGGAGTCTGTTTGGTGATTTACAATATCGAACGGTGGGCTATCAGGCTAACGGTGATGATACAGGTCTAGTGCAGGACACCTTTGATTTTTTCAATCCGAAGGCGGGAGTGACTTTTGATTTGAATCAAAACAACAACTTCTACCTTTCTTATGCGGTTGCAAATCGTGAACCGAACAGAAACGATTACGAGAATGGAAATCCAGAACCTGAACGTTTGAATGATTTTGAATTGGGTTGGCGATATGTTATACCCTCCACGCAGATCAGCACCAATGTTTACTATATGAATTACAAGAATCAATTGGTGTTGACTGGCGCTTTGAATGACGTTGGTGCCCCTTTGCGCGAAAATGTTGGGGATAGTTATCGGCTAGGCTTAGAAGTGGATGCAAATATTGCTTTGGGAGATAAATTCCGATGGAGCCCCAATGTAACTTTGAGTACGAATAAAAACAAAGATTTCGTTTTCGAGCGAGATGGTGCGCTGCAAGAACTTGGCGATACGAATATTGCCTTTTCCCCAAACTTTGTTTTAGGAAATATGTTCGCTTACATACCTTTGGAAAATTTTCAAATTTCTGTATTGACAAAGTATGTTGGAAAGCAGTATATGGGCAATATCGATTCAGATGGCTCAGTTTTAGAAGCTTATTCGCAAACTGATTTGAATATTCAATATGTGATGGAGTTTGATTCGTTTATCAAGAGTATAACCCTTTCGGGCTTGGTCAATAATGTTTTTGATGAATTGAACGTAACCAATGGGTACTTCTTCACCTACGATGATGATTTTTCCAATCCAGGAACCGTCACAACAATTGAGGGTGCAGGGTATTACCCGCAGGCGGGAGTAAACTTTTTGCTGGGTGCAGCTGTTCGATTTTAATTTGAAATAATCACGGTATTTCCGCTGAAAGAAGCACGATATTCGAGCATATCATAATAACGTTGCCCATCATCTGGGCGATTTAACAGCTGCCCGGTTACCAAGCTATACTCATAGTCATCGCAAGAACAAGTTGCAACTTGCCCGCTCATGGTCATAGTCGAGCAATCATTTGGCGCATGATTCGGGCAACTCGCCTCGAATGCACGAAAGACATCGAAGCCGGTATTGGTCACGAAAACCCCTTTTGTACCAACTTGCTGGTTTCCAACATAAACAGAGCTTCCTATGTTGGTTAACGGACTATACAAAGGGAGGTTCAAATTGAGTTCAAAAGCAAACCCGATTTCTTGCAAATACGGATTCCTATTTGTCTGTTGTTTGCTACAGGAAAATAAAAAAACGAATAATATCAGAGGTAAAATCCTTTTCATAGTGTAGTCTCCATTTTAAGAAATCTTAAACAAAATTGAGTAAAAAAAATGTATATTTGTCCTAATCCTCTCTTAAAAAGCCTTGATTTCAAGGCATGTGCAGAGGATTTCCTTATTTATTAAACGAGGATATCATGAGTAACGTATCTTATTATTCCGCAGAAGGCTTAAAAAAATTAAAGGAGGAGCTAAATCACCTTCGTGATATTGAGCGCCCAAAAGCTTCGCAGGCCATAGCAGAGGCTCGCGATAAGGGGGATCTTTCTGAAAACGCAGAATACGACGCTGCTAAAGAGGCGCAGGGGCTATTGGAGATGCGCATTTCCAAAATGGAAGAAACCTTGGCTGGTGCACGCTTGATTGATGAGTCGCAATTAGATACTTCAAAAGTATTGGTTTTGTCTACGGTGAAGTTGAAAAATCAAAACAATGGCATGGAGATGAAATATACCTTGGTGGCAGAGAGTGAGGCGGATTTGAAGTCGGGTAAAATTTCTGTTAGTTCACCAATTGGAAAGGGGCTTTTGGGGAAAGAAGTTGGTGAAGTTGCTGAAATTACTGTTCCTAATGGAACGCTAAAGTTTGAGATTTTAGAAATTACAAGAGAATAAAAATAGATTAATCTTTATATTTAATCCCATCAAGATCTTGATGGGATTTTTTGTTAATACAATTCAGCGATAATGCCTTCTATTTTCACCAAAATCATCAATGGGGAAATTCCTTGCTACAAAATAGCAGAGGATGAGAATTTCTTCGCCTTTTTGGATATTAATCCAAATGCAAAAGGACATACCCTTTGTATTCCTAAAAAAGAAGTGGACAAAATTATGGATTTGGATGAAACGACCTATATGGGTCTTATGGCCTTTTCAAGAAAAATAGGAAAGGCAATTGAAACTGCTATTGAATGTCAAAGGGTAGGTGTGACGGTAATTGGCCTCGAAGTGCCACACGTGCACGTTCATCTGATTCCCTTAAATGGAATGAAAGACGCAACTTTTCAAAATAAAGTATCCTTATCTTCTGAAGAGTTCATGGAAATAGCCGAGAGCATTAGAGCTAGAATTGAATAATACCCGCTCTGAATAAATAAACTACCAATATAACAAGGGCGGCCAAAATTAGAATCAACCCATAAAACATAGGTTTCAGCTTCAAAGAGGTCTTTTCAGGTTGCACCATTTTCTGGTAGTATTCAAAAATACGTTCGATATCGTCGGTCCATTTAGCAGGGTAAATATCCGACCCACATTTGTTGCAAATGATATGGTTGGTTATGTCGTTTGTCACCTTATGAAACAGCTTGCTAAAACGATGTTTTTGATAAAAAGAAAGTTTCAAATCCTGATTGAAACATTCAGGACAGTTGTTAGTCAAATCCTGCTCTTTGATCAATACTAGTTTTTCGGTTGCCATACTTAGGTATTTACTTTCAAGGATATTTGCATAATAGTACCCTCTTTACTTGACGAAAGTACTTTTATTTTTCCTTTGTGATATTCTTCTACAATTCTTTTAACAAGTGAAAGTCCAAGTCCCCAACCGCGTTTCTTTGAAGTTACTCCCGGGTTAAAGATATTTTTATAATCGCTTTTCGGAATACCATGCCCAGTATCGGCGACCATAATATTTACATAATTTCCATCGGGGGCTATTTCAATTCCTATGCTGCCTCTTCCTTTCATGGCATCAATTCCGTTTTTCACAAGATTTTCGATAGTCCAATTATATAGGGAATGATTTAGCATAACCGGCAGCTGTTCTACTTTTGAATCAAAAGAGAAATGTATCAACTTAGAACTTCTCAATTTTAAATAATCATAAGCGTCCTTCGTCTCTTTTACAATATCGTGTTCATCTAGTTTTGGTAGCGAACCAATTTTTGAGAATCGTTCTGTAATAGTCTCCAAGCGTGAAATGTCTTTTTCTATTTCAAGTGTAATTTCAGGGTTGATGTTCTCATTTTTCAACAACTCGTTCCATCCTAAAAGCGAAGACAGTGGTGTACCTATCTGATGCGCGGTTTCTTTGGCCATCCCTGCCCAGAGTTTATTTTGTTCAGAGGCTTTGTTGGTTTTGAAAAAGAAAAAAATAACGGCACCAAAAAGCAATATGATGAGTAGCAATGCAATCGGATAATACTTCAACTTATTCAAAACTTCAGAATTACCATAGTACAAGGTTCCTAAATGTTCACCTTGTTGGTCTATTTCAATCGGCATATTTTCACTTCTGAATTTTATAATCCTGTCATTAATGTAATTAGTGTCTACTGCCTTTTCGTTGGGGATGTTATTTGTCTTAACTGAGCCATCTTTATTAACCAATATCATTGGTGTCGATGTATTATTTTGAAATACCTTAAGAGGCAAATCACCGGGGTCATCGTCCAATGAGGCTTGCAATAATACAGAATGGGCAGTTGCCCAAATTTCCATTTTCTGACGGTTCTCTACCTTGAACTTTTTGAAGAAACTATTGGTATTCCATAAAATCAAGCTTACGATTACAAAGGCTGAGAAAAGTAGAACTGCGTTTGAAGTCTTGTGCTTAGGATTGAATTTCATCAGATATTGCTCTACTACCAAAGATAAAGCAATTTGTATGAAATTGAATGAAAAGCCTTACCGACCCTCTATTGAATGCGGGTAAAATGCATACCTTTATGCTAAGATGAGAACAATGATTTCAGTTGACCCCAAAGAGGTGCCAACATCAAAATTACACGGATATTTACTTGGAGCAGTGGGGCCTAGACCAATTGCTTTTGCCAGTACGGTTGATAAAAATGACAGACCTAATTTGGCACCTTTTAGTTTTTTCAACGTCTTCAGTGCAAACCCGCCAATATTGATTTTTTCGCCTGCCAGACGTGTTCGAAATAATACCACAAAGCATACCCTAGATAATGTCTTAGTAACCAAAGAAGTGGTTGTTAATATCGTAAATTATGATATGGTGCAACAAATGTCGCTGTCAAGTACCGAGTATGGTGAAGGTGTGAATGAATTTGAAAAAGCTGGCCTGACAGCACTAAAATCAGACTTAGTTAAACCTTTTAGAGTAGGGGAATCACCGGTTCAATTTGAATGTCGGGTAAAAAAGGTAGAAGCTCTGGGGCAAGATGGAGGGGCAGGAAATTTGATTTTTTGCGAAGTAGTGAAAATACATATCAAAATGGCTGTTCTCGATGAGAACGGAAGTATTGATCAGAATAGCATTGATCAAGTAGCTCGGATGGGAGGCAATTGGTATAGTAGAGCGAATAAGGGTATGTTTGAAGTGCCCAAACCCCTTTCTACTTTGGGGATTGGTATTGACCGCATACCCGAACATATTCGTACCAGTGATGTTCTTTCCGGAAATGATTTAGGAATATTAGGCAATGTTGAAAAAATACCTTCAGAAGAAGAAGTGGCCGATTTTGTGTCTTCACATAGTGGAATTCGATCTCTTTTAAGTCGAGGAGAACGAAAGGAAATCGAATTGGAGGCAAAAGAGTATTTAAGTAAAAAAGATGTGCTTTCCGCTTGGAAGATTTTACTAGCGAAGTAAACTCCATTAATCTTAAAACATTCCCGAAATTGAGGGAAACAGGAAGTAGTCTTAATAAAAGGGGGGTATGAAACGTATTCAGTTGTTCGAGTTTGAAGATTATAAATGGTTTCCCTCATGGTTACGCACTTGTATGACCAATCTCTTGATGGTATTTCTCAAAATGATGGGAACAAGTGAAGTATTGGCATATTTGATGGCAAGAGTACTTAGAGAAAAAGAACTTTCTCAAATCGTGGATCTGGGCTCTGGTTCTGGTGGGGCTATGCCAGAGGTTTTGAAAGAATTACATGAAATCGAAGATTTGGACCAAGTTGAATTGGTAATGACCGATTTGTACCCAAATAAAAAGGTCGCCAAAAAATTCAATGAGAACACACAGGATAAAATCAGATATCTTGAAACTCCTGTCGATGCGACCGATTTACATTCAGCACCAAACGGACTTAAAACGATGGTGAACAGTTTTCATCACATGTCACCCAAGGCTGCTCGTAAAATATTGGAATCCGCTGTGAAAAATAGACAACCTATCTTAATCTATGAAATGGCGGAGAACAAGATACCAACATTGGTTTGGGCACTCTTTCTTCCTATTGCACTTCCAATTCTGATGTTGATGACGCTTTTTATGACACCCTTTGTAAAACCATTGACATGGCAGCAGTTGGTCTTTACCTATTTGATTCCCATAATTCCTGTTTGTTATGCTTGGGATGGGCAGGCATCAATGCCCCGCATGTATTCTTTCAATGATTTGGACGAATTATTGGAAGGTTTGGAAAATCCTGATTTTTATTGGGAGAAAGGCTTTGCTAAAAAGGGAAATGGAAAAAAGGCCGGGACTTATTTAGTTGGATACCCCAAAACTTGATTCCCAAAAATAGAACTGTTTACTACCGCTAATAACTTGTGCATTATTTGTTAGGTGGGTCTTTGGATTACCGTTACTTTTAGACCTCAAAATTTTAGTTAACATATAATTCATAGTCATGGAAGTACAAGGAAAAGTAAAGATGATTGGGGAGACCCAAACTTTTGGAAATAACGGTTTCAGAAAAAGAGAATTGGTAATTACTACCGAAGAACAGTATCCGCAACACCTTATGATCGAGTTTGTTCAGGACAAGTCTGACTTACTCAATAGCTATGCGGTAGGCCAAGATGTAAAAGTGAGTATCAACCTGAGAGGTCGTGAATGGACGAATCCTCAAGGCGAAGTAAAATATTTCAATTCAATTCAAGGATGGCGTATCGAAAATCTTCAACCTGCACAGGCTGAAGGTGCTGGAATACCACCTGTACCCCCGGCAGAGGCATTTGCTCCAGCGGACAGCTTGAATGAGGAAGAGCACGACGACTTGCCATTTTAAATAATTTTATTGTCATTCCCAAGAATCTGCCGGTCGGTAGATAGGGTCCGGAATCCATTTAAAGACCTATTCTGTTTTAAACTCAGAATAGGTCTTTCTTATTACTCGTGTTTTGGATATCTTTAAATAAAAACATCCGTTTGAAACAAGAGAGTAACCACAACCCCATGTTTTTTCTGACTGAGCGCCTTGAATTTCCTCCAGTGGAAACTGCAAATAGAGAGGGTCTTCTAGCAGTAGGCGGAGACCTATCATCAGCTAGGCTGTTGTTGGCGTATCAAAGGGGAATTTTTCCTTGGTATAATGAAGATTCAATGATTCTATGGTGGAGTCCAGACCCTAGAATGGTCTTGTTTCCCGACAAAATAAAAATTTCAAAGAGCATGAGAAAAGTACTGAAGAGCAACCGATTCAGACTTACCAAGAATACATGTTTTGAAGAAGTACTGAATCAATGCGCAAATGTTAAGAGAATAGGCCAAGAAGGTACTTGGATTACCGATGACATGAAAACGGCTTATCTTAAAATGAATAAAGAAGGTTTTGCCAAATCTTATGAGGTATGGGAAAAAGGTGTTCTTGTAGGCGGTTTATACGGTATAGATTTAGGCCATGTTTTTTGTGGCGAAAGTATGTTCAGCATTTCAAGTAATGCTTCAAAATTTGCATTTATTAGCCTTGCACAAGAATTGGTAGCTGAAAAATATCGCTTAATAGACTGCCAAATGTATACCAAACATCTTGAGAGTTTAGGTGCAGAGGAGATTGCCAGAGACAGGTTCATCGAATTATTGAGGGCATAGTACTAGGTTATTAACCGTAGTGCCTCCCTTTGGCTAAGCGGATGTAAGTCAGTGCTTTCTACAAAATTCATGACCCATATCGGATCTGTTCGACTGTAGTCACATAAGGCCCATCCGATGGCTTTGTTGATAAAAAACTCTTTCGAACCCAAAAGGGTGGTAATTGCATATTTCAAAAGTTTGGTATCCGTCTTTTCCTTTTCCAGTAGTTGGAAGATCAAACAAGTACGTTGTAACCATATATTATTGGAAGAAAGCCAACTCTCTATATGATGGTCACGTTGATTGGGAAATTTTTTAAAATAGACCTTGACTAGCTTCGTCGCAATAAAGTCGACGGTATCCCACCATGAGTTGGTGGTAACCATAAATTCAAAAAGCAAAATATCCTTTTCCTCAAATTGCTTCTTGTACCTTAACGCCAATTCTTGGGCGAAATAATGATATTCTCTTTGAGGCCTGTTCCAAAGTGTTCTCACTAAATTTTCAAGATTTTCTTTTGGAAGGAGAAACTCCTTGACTAAAAAAGGTTTTTGAAGCGCCCTTCGAACGGGGGTTTTGATGCCATAAAACAAAAATTGGTCTCGTAAATAGGCCCTTTGTTCATCAGCGATTTTCGAATTGGCATTTGCTTCAAATTCTAACTGTAGTGCCGTGATGAAATCGTTCATATTTTTTTGACTTAAAGAATTCGTTTTAAAGACTTAAGACAAGATTAGTGTTTAAGAATAAAACGTTTTCTATTTCTTGAAAATGATTTTCTGTACGGTATTCAATCCCCAACTGCAACTTGGTTTTTTCTTTCAATTGCCAACCAATGTTTCCGGAGAATCTTTGATCAAACTCGGGCTTATTGCTTTTGGCGATGCTCCAAAGACTTTCAGCCGAAGCGACTAAATATGGTTCACCTACATCAAGATTTTCACCATTCAGAGGAAAGTCGATTGCAAATCGATATCGAAATCTATGTATCGTCAATAAACTTGTGATACGTTGCTCGGAACGAACGCGATGTCCAAAACGGACATTTCTAGGTTTCGATGTGATATTATGTTGTTGAATAAACCTAAGCTCGTTGTGCTCACTGGATTCAAAATTTTCACTAAAGCGATATTGAATACCTATAGACAGACTTTGATTGTCTTGGATTTTCCAT
Source organism: uncultured Maribacter sp. (assembly GCA_964614665.1). Lineage (GTDB taxonomy): Bacteria > Bacteroidota > Bacteroidia > Flavobacteriales > Flavobacteriaceae > Maribacter_C. Next base: position 13,979 of record CAZTLZ010000034.1, on the reverse strand, counting down.
TTCGAAAAGTGTGCAAGATCCAATTGCCGTGTTTCTAACTGCAGATTACTTTCGTCATATATATAGTTTCGTTGTGCTAGTGAAAAGTTATGAAAATAGTTTCCTGATATCTTATAATTGATAGCTATTTGGGGCTGAAGGTATCCGGTCAAATTTTCCTGTGCGAGGCTAAAGTTTAACCCGAAAAAGAATAGGAGTATTGCTACTGATATCCTAATATAGCACATGGTCATAATTCGGCGGAAGTGATTTGCGTATTGATTTGAACTGACCTTTGGCATCAAATAGAATTTCAAATTGCTCAGCTGTTTTTTCCTTCTTACCAGATACTATCAGTTCATAATTAATAGAAGGTAGTATTAAATTTTGAAACGCATTTTTAATGGTGGTTTCAGTCGTTTCTTCTGAGGTTACTTCGTATTGCTGTTGCAATCTGCGAATGCGATATTTTAAAAAGTGATTATCCAAATACGCTTCAATTTTAGCGAAAGACTCATTGGGAATGTCAACGGGTTTGATGAGTATTTCTATATCTTCCAAATCACCATCTTTGTCGAATTCTACGCTGTACCAAAGTCTGTCTTTCTTGAATTTTGCTTCGTAACTAACTTTAGCGCTATCCGTTTCTTTGTAAAATCGGAGGCGTTTTACATCCTCGATTTTTTCGAAAATATGGTTCAAGGCTTTTTCAGGAAACTGTGACTTTCTAATGCGATGTTCTCGTTCATATTTGTTTTGAGCGAAAGCGAAACTTCCGAATAATAAAGAAAGAAGTATTAAAACCAGGGTATGCTTTTTTTTCATCGACGAGTTATTTTTATTCTAAATCATACTTCATCATAACGGAAGCAACCCACTTCGTGATCATTGACCATGCCCGTAGCTTGCATATGTGCGTACACTACTGTGCTGCCGACAAACTTGAAGCCTCTTTTCTTCAAGTCTTTGCTTAGTGCATCTGAAAGGGTAGTATTTGCGGGGCCATCCTTGTAGTTCTTGATTTTGTTTTTGATGGGTTTTCCATCCACAAAATCCCAAATATATTTACTAAAGCTGCCAAACTGTTTTTGAACTTCCATAAAAGCCATTGCATTTGAGACTGTTGCCCTCACTTTTAGTTTATTTCGAACGATACCCTCATCTTGCAACAATGATTCAATTTTCGCCTCGTCATAGTTGGCTATTTTTTTATAATCAAAATGGTCAAAAGCCTTTCTAAAATTTTCACGTTTTCTTAGAATTGTAATCCAGCTAAGTCCAGCTTGAAAGGTTTCCAATATTAAAAATTCAAAAAGGGTATCGTCATCCTTTACGGGTACACCCCATTCCAAATCGTGATAGGCTTCGTAGAGTTCATCTCCTTTACACCAGCCGCATTTATGTTTTTTCATAATACCAATGTTGATTTAAAGATATAGTAATATTTAAAAAAAGTTGCTCCTGATACCGAAACTAATGGTTTAAAAAAAAATTGATTTAAATGTAAAACAGTAATACTATCATTAAAAAAAAGTTAAACTGTTATTAATTAATAGTATTACTATTATATTTGCATTCTTTAAATCAACATTGGTATTATGGAACAGCTTTTACAGTCCGTCAAAATTCTCATTAATGAAAAAATTTATTTGAAAGACCCAGAGACCTCAGATTTAGGTAAACGCATTGTGGGGCAAAGCATTTTAATGATAGATGAAATCGGCTTTGAGAGTTTTACGTTCAAGAAACTTGGGGTAAAAATTGGTTCAAATGAAAGCTCTATTTATCGCTATTTTGAGAATAAGCACAAGTTGCTCTTATACTTGACTTCATGGTATTGGGGTTGGTTGGAGTATCAATTGGTGTTTTCAACGCACAACATTCCCGACTCTAAGGAAAAACTTGAGAAGGCCATTGAGATAGTTACTAAAAATACAGTTGAAGACTCTTCCTTTTCTCATGTGAATGAGATTATTCTAAATAAAATAATCATCAATGAATATTCGAAATCATATTTAACCAAAGAGGTAGACTCGGAAAACAAAGAAGGCTATTTTGTGATTTACAAGCGTTTGGTAAACCGAATTTCTGAGATGATTAAAGCTGTAGATAAAGATTTTGAATTTCCTTCAAGTTTAGCCAGTACCATATTAGAAGGTGCGTTGCATCAACATTTCTTAAAAGACCATTTTAGTTCACTTACCGATTGTCATAAAAAAGGCGATCCAACTAAATATTTTAAACACTTGGTAATCAATTCTTTAAAAGCATAAGATGGCTAAAACAATACTGACCGCTTGGCAACGATTATTGGGCTTGCTACGCTTAGACAGAAAAGATATTTTTCAGGTTTTTTACTACGCCATTTTTGCGGGTGTGGTAAACCTCTCATTACCCTTAGGTATTCAAGCGATTATCAATTTGATTCAAGGTGCCCAAATCAGTACGTCTTGGATTGTTCTAGTGGTGGTAGTTACCTTAGGAGTTGCTTTTGGGGGGGTACTTCAACTCATGCAGATACGAATTATTGAGAACGTACAGCAGAAAATCTTTACACGTTCCTCCTTTGAATTCGCGTATCGCTTTCCGAAAATAAAGATGAGCGAGTTGCGAAATTATTATCCGCCAGAATTAGCGAATCGCTTTTTCGACACCTTGAACGTTCAAAAGAGTTTGTCAAAAATTTTGATAGATTTTCCAGCGGCATTTTTACAGATTATTTTGGGTCTGTTATTGCTTTCTTTTTACCATCCTTTTTTTATTATCTATGGCATACTTCTAATTCTATTAATCTATGTGGTTTTTAAATTTACCGCGCAAAAAGGTTTAGATACGAGTCTTGATGAATCAAAAAGTAAATATAAAGTAGCACATTGGATACAAGAGGTGGCTCGATCTATAGTGAGTTTTAAGTTATCAGGCAAAACATCACATGCCTTAGAAAAGAATGACACCTTGGTGTTACACTATCTTGAGGCTAGAGAAAAACATTTTCGCATTCTTGTTATTCAGTTTATTCAAATGATTGGATTTAAGGTGCTAGTGACCGCAGGCTTACTTTTAATCGGTGGTCTTTTAGTTTTAAACCAAGAAATGAATATTGGCCAGTTCGTTGCGGCGGAAATAATTATTCTACTCGTGATTAGTTCCGTAGAAAAGTTAATCACAGGGCTTGAAACTTTTTATGATTTGCTCACTTCCTTAGAAAAATTAGGACAGGTTGTTGATAAAGAATTAGAACCCCAACAGGGTGAGGAACCTTTTGGAGAGAGTGATAACTTCAAAATAGAAATTGCAGATGTAAGTTATCAAGCACCTGATACTGGGAAAAAAATACTTTCAAATGTTAGTTTAGATATTAATGCGGAAAGTACCATATTGATTAAAGGTGGTGTAGGCTCTGGTAAGTCTACTTTATTGCGGCTTATTGCTGGTATTGAGGAACCTAACGAGGGTGGAATTTACGTGAATAACGCTTCATTAAAAGGTATTAACCTTGGCTATTATCGTGCAAATGTTGGTCAATCACTCTCTGATGAATCGCCTTTTGAAGGTACTTTATTGAATAACATCACATTTGGGGATAAAGACATTTCACAAGAGCAAATTTATTGGGCCATTGAAAAAGTAGGACTAAGTCAATTTGTTAAGGAGCAACCACAAGGACTTCAAACCATACTATATCCTGAAGGAAAACAAATTCCTACAACAGTTGCTAAAAAGATTGTTTTGGCAAGAAGTGTTGTTGTGAAGCCAAAGCTTCTCATTTTAAAAAATCCTTTAGAGCAATTTATTGAAGAAGAAGCTTTGGAAATAATGGACTTTTTAACGGATACCAACAATGGTTGGGCATTAATTGTTGTAAGTGAAAATGCAAGATGGTCTAAACATTGTGCCGAGGTAATTACCATGAAAGATGGTAAAATAATTGATATTAAATAACGTATCATGTTAAACATTTCTCATAATAATTTAAATAAAAAGGTTTCTTTAGCGCGATTTAAATCTGCCCAGAGAGTTTTTCATAAAAAACACTATAAGCATTTTAATCGCTTTCTTCTCGCTTTTGCCATTGCGGGTTTTATAAGTCTGTTTTTACCCTGGACGCAGAATATCAACGGGGAAGGGTTTTTAACCACATTAAAACCTGACCAGCGACCACAGACAATTCAATCGCCCATTCCTGGTCGAATTGAGAAATGGTACGTTCAAGAAGGTGATTATGTAAAAAAGGGCGATACTATCTTATTTATTTCTGAGGTGAAGAGTGAGTATTTTGACCCTGATTTGGTAGAACGAACAGACAAGCAATTAAAGGCCAAAGAAGCTTCGGTTGTATCATATGAGGGAAAGGTTAAAGCACTAAACAATCAAATTGGAGCGTTGGCAAACGAACGTGTTTTGAAATTAAAACAGGCTCAGAACAAATTGTTACAATCAAAGTTGAAAGTGCAAAGTGATAGTATTGACCTTGAGGCTGCTAAAACAAATATCAGAATTGCTCAAAGACAGTACGATCGTACTTTACAATTGCAATCTGAAGGTTTAAAAGCAGTCACTGATGTTGAGGAAAAGCGGTTGAAATTACAGGAAACGCAGGCAAAATTAATTTCACAAGAAAACAAACTGTTGGCTTCTCAAAATGAAATTTTAAATGCAGAAGTAGAAATTGGGCGTGTGCGTGCGGAGTATACTGATAAGATTTCCAAGGCGCAGAGTGAAATGTATACGGCGCAATCAAGTCAGTTCGATTCTGAAGCACAGGTTACAAAATTGGAGAATCAGTTTACCAATTATTCAATGCGTAATGATATGTACTATATACGCGCACCGCAAAACGGATTCATAAATAAAGCCCTTCAAGCAGGTATCGGAGAAACCTTTAAGGAAGGTGACCAGTTAGTAGGAATAATGCCCGCAGATATAGATATGGCTGTAGAAACGTATGTTGAACCTTTAGATTTACCGTTAATGCATTTAGGCGAAGAAGTACGCATTCAATTTGATGGTTGGCCCGCTATTGTATTTAGCGGTTGGCCTAATGTTTCTTATGGCACCTATGGAGGAAAAGTAGTGGCCATCGAAACATTTATTAGTGAAAATGGTAAATATAGAATTTTGCTTGCTCCAGACCCAAATGATAATCCTTGGCCAAAAGCTCTGCGTGCTGGTTCAGGTGCTAATACTATTGCGCTTTTAGAAGACGTACCAATTTGGTACGAATTATGGCGACAGCTCAATGGTTTCCCACCGAACTACTACCAACCTGAAAGGGCTCAAGATAAACCTGTTAAAAAATAACATGCGTAAGTATATCATCTTCTTAGCCTTACTATCGGTTGCCACATTTCACGGACAAGTAAGTGATTCCATAATGGTGGAAGATGCCATTGTTCTCAAATTTCAGGAGTACCTGGGCTACGTTAAAAAATACCATCCGATTGCCAAGCAAGCGGAATTAACGTTAGGAATAGGGCAGGCAAACCTCATGAAAGCTCGTGGTGGTTTTGACCCTAAAATAGAGGTTGACTATGACCGAAAAGAGTTTAAGGGCAGTGAATATTACAATCAGTTGAATGCCGCTTTTAAAATTCCCACGTGGTATGGTGTTGAATTAAAAGGAACGTTCGAACAAAACGAAGGTGACTTTTTAAACCCTGAAGAGTCGGTGCCATCTTCGGGTCTTTACAGTGCAGGGGTATCAATGTCATTGGCGCAAGGTCTTTGGATTAACGACCGAATGGCAACGTTGAAGCAAGCCAAATTGTTTCGTGAGCAAACCAAGGCAGACCGCGATTTGTTGGTGAATCAAATTCTGTATGATGCCTCACTAACTTATTTTGATTGGTTACGTGCGTTTAATGAAGCCAATATATATCGGGACTTTTTAAACAATGCTGACATACGCTTTGCGGGAATTAAAAAAAGGGCTGAGTCTGGCGAAATTGCAGTTATCGATACTGTAGAAGCCAAAATTGCCTTTCAAAACAGGGCTTTAAGCCTTGAACAAGCGAAAGTAAATTTGATGAAACGTTCGCTAGAATTGTCCAATTTTCTATGGATGAATGATAATGTTCCCATAGAAATACAGCCTAATGTAATTCCGGATATTGATATAGGGGTAGAAATAGATACGACCTTGGAAATTCTCGGAAGGCCTTTGGATAGTTTTACTATTGAAAATCATCCAAAGTTATTATCATTGGGTTATAAAGTTGACGGCTTGCGGGTTGAAAAGAATTTAAGAGCGAACAAGCTTTTGCCGGAAATTGATTTGGAATATAATTTCTTGACGGAAACCCCGGAACTCATAAATTCATTGCAAACTCAAGAATATAAGGGGGGTCTATCATTTCGTCTACCACTATTTTTGAGAAAAGAACGCGGGGATTTAAAATTAGCGAAGTTTAAGTTGAGAGACGCACAGTATGATTTAGATAATGCCGAAATAGCACTTAAAAACAAAATCGTAGCATTGTATCGCGAGCTAGATTCTTTCCAAACCCAGAATGTGCTTATAGATGACATTGTTACAAACTACAATATGTTGCTGATCGCCGAAGAACGCAAATTCACCTTTGGCGAAAGTTCTGTTTTTCTTATAAACTCGAGAGAAAGTAAACTCATTGAGGCTCAGTTGAAACAGATTGAAGTCGAAAATAAGTTTTATACTGCAAAAGCTAAGTTGTTTAATAGTTTGGCGATAAGCCCTGAGAACTTGTAAGTATCGGCACTAAAATGCTACTACACAGATTTACGAAGATTATGGAACAGAGTAACACCGAAATGACGACTAAAATTCTCATTCAGAAAGGCTTGCAAAAAGCAATGTCTTATAAAGAGTACATCGCTTTAGTAAAGCAATTGGCGGAAGAAGGAAAGTCAACCGGGCCTGAACAAACCGAGGCCTTGACTAACTATACCCAATTAAACGACCGTCGTATGAAACGCTGGGACAAGACTTTGAAGTTTAGCGAAGAAGCAGTCTCTCAAATTTTAAAAGTTGATACAAAAATAACGTGGTTGGTATTAACTGAGAGCTGGTGTGGTGATGCCTCACCTTCGCTTCCAGTAATGCACAAGATTACGGAGTTGAATCCGAATATTTCTTTGAAAATCATTTTGCGTGATGAGAATATTGATTTGATGAACCGGGTTTTAACCAATGGCGGAATGTCCATTCCTAAGTTGATTGCGTTCGATAATCAAACGTATGAAGTTCTTGGTGATTGGGGCCCTCGATCAAAAGCAGCGACTAAATTGGTTGAAGACTACAAAGCTGAGCATGGACAATTATCGGCAGAATTCAAGCAAGATCTTCAAGTTTGGTATAATAAGGATAAAGGCCATAGTGTTTTAAAAGACCTAATGGATCTTTTGCTGAAATAGATATGTAATGGTACCTTTTTGAGTTGCTTTGTTCGAAGTATTGAACTTTGATTTTAAAGCGTAGGTTATAGCATTGTCCACTAGACACCCATTAGATGTACCTGAGCTTTTTTCATTAAAGTCCGCTTCAATAACATTTCCATTGCCATCGACCTGAATATTAATAACTACTTTGCCACCTTCGATGCAGGTATATATTGGTGGCGGAAGTCTATAGTTAATTCTGTCTACTAAAGAATAAGAAACAGAAGTTCTTCGTGCAGCAAGATTATTGGTGAATTCTTTTTTATGAGCTTCCTTTTCACCGAGTAGTTTTTTCTTTTCTTCTCGCTGTTTAGCTAATTCCTTTACTTTGGCAGCGTATTCAGAATCGGAAACGAGACCTGTAGGGTCGCCGGATTCACCCGCCTCGGCGCGTTCGGCCATAATTTCCTCTAAGGTCTTCAAAGGCTCGGGTTCTCCATAACTTGGCTTCGCTGTTTCGTTGTAGGCCATATGACTTTTAATGGGGTCGACTTCCTGCATTTGTTCTAAGAGCTCCTTTTCCTTCAAAAGCTCTTCGATGTCTTCCTCAGCCAGCATCATCTCCACAATGTATTCATCTTCATCACTACCCACTTCTCCCAGGTGAATGTTGAATAAAATCAACACCACAATCCCCATGGAAAAAAAGGTAATTAGAAACGATAACTGTTTGCGATTCAGATTCATAGTGCTAAAACTCCAATTTCTAAAAAATATTTAAATTTTTCGTTGAACGGAAAGTTAAATGATCGAATAATTATGAATCCTTTAATTTTCCGAGTAAATCTTGTTCAAAATCCTCTGGATTCTGAGCATTATTTACG
>CAZTLZ010000034.1:0-5753 GCA_964614665.1 uncultured Maribacter sp. | reverse complement strand
TCTGATAAATGTGCACCTGACTGCAACGCTTTTCCGAAATCATGGGCCAATGAACGAATATAGGTGCCTTTACTACAGGTCACACGAAACTTCACTTCCGGCATATTAATTTCCGTAATATCAAAATCAGAGATGGTAATACGTCTCTTTTTAATCTCAACTTCTATGCCATCTCGTGCATATTCATAAAGCCGCTTTCCATCCTTTTTCAAAGCCGAAAATATAGGTGGAACTTGCTCGATGGTGCCAATAAACTTTTTTGTTGTTTCGCGAATGTCTTCTTCCGTGATATGATCCATAGGAAATGTAGCATCAACTTCCGTTTCTAGGTCATAAGAAGGTGTGGTGGAACCTAAAGTAATCGTTCCAGTATATTCTTTTTCTTGCCCTTGTAATTCGTTTATGGTCTTGGTGAATTTACCTGTGCAGATGAGCAGAAGACCTGAGGCAAGGGGGTCAAGTGTACCAGCATGGCCGATTTTGATTTTCTTTAGGTCGAATTTCTTACGAATGACCCATTTCAATTTATTAACGGCCTGAAAGGATGACCATCCGATAGGTTTATCAATCAGAAGTAGTTGTCCGTTTATGAAGTCTTCCTTTGTGCGCGTATCCATCCTCTGGAAAAAATTAGTTTATGGGGCTGCCCAGAAACCATAGCCAATTGCAATCAATCCGACAACCAAGCAATATATTGCAAAGTAAGTCAGCTTGCTTTTTTTGACCAATTGAATCATCCAAGTACATGCGGCCAAGCCTGCAATAAAGGCCGCTATAAACCCAGCTATCATGGCCATGTTGTTTTCGCCATTAAAGTTCAAATCCCCACTTAGCACATCTTTTCCTATTTTTCCAAAAATCAATGGTACCACCATTAGAAAAGAGAAACGTGCAGCTTTGGTTTTATCAACTCCAAGCAGAACAGACGTGGAAATGGTCGCCCCGCTACGTGAAATACCTGGCAACATGGCAATAGCTTGTGAAACACCAACAATAAAGGCATTTTTGAAACTCACTTTTTTTTCTGTATCCCTAGCCTTATCCGCAAAATAGAGAAGCACCGCAGTTATTAAAAGCATGAAGCCCACAAACCGAATATTCCCCCCAAAAAAAGCTTCTAATTGTTCTTCGAAGAAGAGCCCGATTAGAACAGCAGGTAACATAGATATGATGATTTTTAGAGAGAACTGGGTTTCTTCGTTCCATTTAAAACGAAAGAGTCCGCGTAGTATCTCCCATACATCCTTTCGAAAAACAACAATGGTGCTTAGTGCAGTAGCAAAATGGAGAACGACCGTGAATAGTAAACTTTCTTCAGGTACAGAGTTATCACCTAGAATAGCTTTCCCCAATTCTAAATGTCCACTTGAAGAAACAGGTAAAAACTCGGTCAATCCTTGAATGATACCGAGAATGATAGCGTCTAAAGTATCCAATTAGCTTTTCTTCTTGTGAGGATTCAACAAAATGGCATAAACCTCGATACCCAAACCAATGAGCACTAGAGTTGGTGCTAAGCGAATTCTTCTAAAATTGTAAATGTCAGGATTAAAAACATTGGGGTCATCACTGCCACCCCCACTCATCAAGATAAAGCCCAGGGCGATCAAGGCAATACCGATGAACATGAACATATAATTTTTTCTTTGAAAGATAAATTCTTGTTTCGGTTGCTGTTCACTAGCATATTTTTGCTTCTTGCTCATGGTACAAAGTTAATAATATAATTCGTCTGTTCGTAAATTAAGAAAACGCTGGGTTGCAAAATAGGTGCTTACAAGGGAAATGAAAAGACCAAGTACAAATACTCCGATAAAGAGAATAATTAGAACTGTAGCATCTTGAAGCAGACCCAAATCAGGGAAATTCATATTCAAATAGTATAAAAGTCCTGCTAAGGCTAGTAAGGCCAATACCGAGCCAATCATGCCCAACTTGATATTCGTCCATATGAAGGGCTTACGAATGAATGTTTTGGTTGCTCCGACCATTTGCATAGTCTTAATAATAAAGCGTTTTGAATAAATGGACAATCTGATAGAACTGTTGATCAAAAGCACGGCAATGAAAGTGAAAATGGCACTGGCTACTAGAATCCAAAAACCGATACGTTTCACATTGTCATTCAACAAACCAACAAGCGGTTTGTCATAGCTCACTTCATCAACATAACTCTTTGCGGAAATTTCAAAAGCGATTTCCTCTATTTTCTCAGGGGAAACAAAGTCGGCATTCAAATTCACATCAATCGAATTCTTAAGGGGGTTGTACCCAAGAAAATCCATGAAATTCTCACCTATTTCCTCACTATGTTTTTCAGCGGCTTCTTCTTTGGAGACATATGTGGCCGTCTTAGTATAATCCGCCATTGAAAGGCTTTTTTGTAGTTGGTCGATTTCAACCTCCTTCGCTGTTTCCTTTAAAAAGACCGATATGGTGATTTGTTCTTTAAAATGGTCCGCCATCTTTTTGGTATTCAAAACCAATAGACCTAAAACCCCCAAGAGAAAGAGTACCAAACCGATACTCAATACTACAGAGAAGTAAGAGGAGACTAATTTGCGTTTTTGATATTGTTCAAAAGATTGGCCCATAGTAGGTATCGATAGGTAAAGTTAGGAAAGTAAATTGAATCATCTTTGCAAATAGTTTCGGTTTCTAATATTTCAATGATTCAATCGTTAGATTGAAAGATAATTAACATATGAATCTTCTAGACTTAAAAATCTCAAGACCCGGACTATGGTTTCCTACAGTTTGGATATATCTCGTACCCTTTGGAAATCAGCCTGATTTCTGGGAATCATATCTATTTTGGTTAGGGCTCTTTTTTGTAACCTTCCCTCTTAATTATTTGGTTTATGGCTTAAATGACTACAATGATGAGCAAGCCGATGCGGTCAACGATAGGAAAGGAAACTTCTTATTTGGAGCCAAAGCTCCTCGAAAACATTTAGATGGATTGCTTAAGAAGATCACTTTTATCATTCTTCCTTTTATAATTGTTTTTACCTATCTCTCAGGACTCAAAATGTTTTTGCTTTTAATGTTCATGATAGTGGTCAACATCATTTATAATTTTAAACCCTTTCGAGTCAAAGAAAGACCACCTTTTGAAATATTGATTCAAATCGGTTATGTGACAACTGCTTTTTTTGCTACGGAATTGAACAATCTAGAAATGCTGCCTTGGCAAACGCTAACCTATTTGTCCCTTTTTGCATTTCAGGCCCATATCGCTGGCGAAATAATGGATATTGAACCTGATTTGACTTCGCGAAAGAGAACTACAGCTACCTTGTTAGGGCGAAAGAATTCCAAACTTCTAATGCTTTTAATTCTACTCGTAGAATCTTATCTGGTTTGGTTTTGGTTTCAAGATGTTGTTTTAGCCATCTTTTTAGGGGTTTTTGCCTTATGGTTGGTACTCGATGTGTTTATCTTTTTTAAAGACAGACCTTACACCCTTCCTCAAATGAAGTTGTTCGGTTATGCTATCAACCTTTCTGCAATTCTATCAATGGCATGGGTATTATATAGCGGCAAATTGCTCTTGGAGTAAGCATTTTATAGAAGCTGGTATGCTTTCGACTTTCCTAGAATAAACCTATTTTTGCCCTTTACTTTCAAGAAGCAAGAATCATGCAATACAATTTCAACGAAATTGAAGCCAAATGGCAGAAATATTGGGCCGATAACCAAACTTTCAAAGCAGAGAACAACTCGGAAAAAGAGAAGTTTTATGTGTTGGATATGTTTCCATACCCTTCAGGAGCTGGTTTACATGTAGGCCATCCATTGGGTTATATTGCGAGTGATATTTATGCACGCTACAAAAGACATAAAGATTTTAATGTGTTGCACCCTCAGGGTTATGATTCCTTTGGATTGCCCGCAGAGCAGTATGCGATTCAAACCGGACAACACCCTGCCATCACTACTGAGGAGAACATAAAAACATATCGAAGACAGTTAGACCAAATCGGATTCTCATTCGATTGGAGTCGGGAGGTACGAACCTCCGACCCGAAGTATTATAAATGGACACAATGGATTTTTATTCAACTCTTCAATTCATGGTATAATAAAGATGCTGAGAAGGCAGAGGACATAGAAACCTTGATTTCCAAATTTTCTTCGGATGGAAATGCCAAGCTGAATGCCGTCTGCGATGAAGATATTCAAGAGTTTTCCGCTGCGGATTGGAATACTTTTTCAAGCAAAGAACAACAGGAAATACTGTTAAAATATAGACTTACCTATTTAGCGGATACCGAAGTAAACTGGTGTCCGGCTTTAGGCACCGTTTTGGCGAATGATGAAATCGTAAACGGAGTTTCGGAACGAGGTGGCCACCCCGTTGTTCGAAAGAAAATGACCCAGTGGAGTATGCGCATAAGTGCCTACGCCCAACGTTTGCTTGACGGATTGGATACCATCGATTGGCCACAACCTCTTAAAGATTCGCAAACCAATTGGATCGGTCGTTCACAAGGCGCTTCTGTGACATTCTTTACGGTCACTTCGAGCGAAGTCGAGAAGCAATACCCGATTGAAGTTTTTACTACAAGGCCAGACACCATTTTCGGCGCTAGTTTTATGACCTTGGCCCCCGAACATGAATTGGTGGCAAAGATTACAACTCCTGAGCAAAAAGCTGAGGTAGAAGCCTATGTGGAAGCTACTGCAAAACGTTCAGAGCGTGACCGTATGGCCGATGTAAAAACAATATCCGGAGCTTTCACCGGAGCCTATGCAGAACATCCCTTTTCGAAACAACCGATTCCGGTTTGGATTGGAGATTATGTACTTGCAGGGTATGGCACAGGTGCTGTGATGTCCGTTCCTTGTGGGGATCAGCGTGATTGGGATTTTGCCAAACACTTTGATATACCGATTCCGAATATTTTTGAGGGAGTCGATATTTCTGAAGAGGCCTTTGCTGATAAAGAAAAGACCATCATCGCGAATTCTGATTTCTTAGACGGATTGCCCTATAAAAAAGCGGTAAAAACGGCTATTTATGAACTGGAGAAACTTGGGCAAGGCAAAGGAAAAATAAACTACCGTCTTCGAGATGCTGTATTTAGTAGACAACGTTATTGGGGAGAACCTTTTCCAGTTTACTATGTAGATGGCATGCCGCAAATGATCGCAGCGGAACATTTACCAATTAAACTCCCGGAAGTTGAAAAGTACCTGCCAACGGAAACAGGAGAACCACCTTTGGGCAATGCAACTATTTGGGCTTGGGATACTGAAAAGTTGTTGGTTGTTAGTTGTGAGGCGATAGATAATGAAACCGTGTTTCCGCTGGAATTAAACACGATGCCGGGTTGGGCAGGAAGTTCGCAATACTTCAACCGTTACATGGACCCACATAATGAAGATGAAATCTTCTCAAAAGAAGCCATTAACTACTGGCAAGATGTGGACTTGTACATAGGTGGAAGCGAACACGCTACAGGTCATTTATTGTATAGTCGTTTTTGGCAAAAGTTTATGTTCGATAAAGGTCTGGTGCCTAAAGATGAGTTTGCGAAAAAACTCATCAATCAAGGTATGATTACAGGGACTAGTGCTCTTGTTTATAGACTTAGACTTGCTTTTAGTTCTTCTGATATTGAAGGAGATGTGGAGCATTACGTAAATAGTTTTGACAAAATGCTGCAATCATATCATTCGCTTTTTGTTTCATATGATTATGTGAAAAGTGAATTAAATAGAACTTTCGCAGTTCGAGTTGATTTAGA
>CAZTLZ010000033.1:0-24001 GCA_964614665.1 uncultured Maribacter sp. | reverse complement strand
AAATGGTATGACTACCGCAAATACGTTAGCTACTTTTTATTAGTTTTCCTACTCGCGGCACCCTTTGTTAAGATCAACGGAAATCAGTTTTTGATGTTCAATGTTTTAGAACGTCGATTCAATATATTCGGTTTCCCATTCTGGCCCCAAGATTTTCATTTATTCGTTATCTCCATGATAATTGGGGTGATTTTTATAGCACTTTTTACGGTTGCCTTTGGTCGTATTTTCTGCGGTTGGATGTGCCCACAAACCATTTTTTTAGAAATGGTTTTCCGTAGAATCGAATACTGGATTGATGGCGACCGTGGGGCACAAATAAAACTAGACCGGCAGCCATGGAACGCTGAAAAAATAAGAAAGAGAATAACAAAATGGATTATCTTTTTTATTATTTCATTTATAATTGCCAATGTCTTTCTAGCCTATCTCATCGGGAGTGACAGGCTGATTCAATACGTCACCGATGGACCACTACAGCATTTGAGCACCATGGTATCTTTATTGATCTTTACCGCTGTATTCTTTTGGGTATTCTCTTGGTTCAGAGAGCAGGTATGTATTATAGCATGCCCATATGGTAGAATGCAAGGCGTTTTACTTGATGACAAGTCCATCATCGTTGCCTATGACCATGAAAGAGGTGAAGCAGCAAATGGCCGTAAAAAGTTCCGAAAGAATGAGGATAGAGCAGCCTTGGGTCATGGTGATTGCATAGACTGCTCTCAATGTGTAAATGTTTGCCCAACGGGTATTGATATTCGAAACGGCACTCAGTTGGAATGTGTGAACTGTACCGCCTGTATTGACGAGTGCGATACCATAATGGAAAAAGTCAATCTTCCGAAAGGACTCATTCGCTATGCAAGTGAGGATGAGATCACAAAGAAAGAAAAATTCAAGTTTACCCCTCGCTTAAAAGGTTATACCGCTGTTTTGACCATCCTAACAGGTATCTTGATTGGAATGCTTTTCTTAAGAAATGATTTGGAAGCAAATATTCTAAGATTGCCAGGGCAGCTATACGAACATAAAGAAGGTAATATCATAAGCAATGTATACACCTATAAGCTAGTGAACAAAACTACCAAGAATGTTGACGATGTCAGTTTTAAACTAATCTCCCACAAGGGAACTATCAAGCTGGTAAGGAATGGAGGTTTTCAAGTACCCGCCCAAGATTTGGCAGAAGGTACCTTGTTTATAGAAATTAATAATTCCGCAATCAAAAGTGATAAAGAAAAGATCAAGATCGGGGTTTATAGTGGTAGTGAATTAGTAGAAACGACTATGACGGCATTCTTGGCACCAAGAAGCTATAAATAAAATAATCATGAAAATAAACTGGGGAACAGCAATCGTAGTAGCATTTGTCGCATTTATCAGCTTTATTTTGTTTTTTGTCGTGCGTATGAGCACCGATAACAGAGCGAATCACGATTTAGTTACGGAAGAATATTACAAGGCTGAATTGGCGTATCAAAAAGAAATCGATGCGGAAACAAACGCTAATAAAAATTCCGTTAAACTCAACATAAAAAAAACAACTCAAGGACTACTTGTGGAGTTTCCAAAAAGCTTGGATTTTCAAAAAGTGAAAGGAACTATATCCCTTTACAGACCATCTAGCAAACACTTGGACTTTGATTTAGGCTTAAATCTGTCTAAGGCACATTTGCTCATACCTGACAAACGTTTGTTGGATGGTCGTTGGGATATAAAGGTTTCTTGGGAATACGAAGGTCAAGTGTATTTGCACAAGGAGAGTTTGACGTACAAAAAGTAGAAAATGTTACTATCTGCACTAATATTAGGTTTAATGGGAAGTCTGCATTGCGTTGGTATGTGCGGGCCTATTGCCTTTATGCTTCCGGTAGATAGAACAAATTCGTATAAGAAATTTGGGCAGATATTTATTTATCATTTTGGTAGATTACTGGCCTACGGGATTATCGGACTTGTCTTTGGTCTTCTAGGGAAAGGATTATATGTATTCGGAATGCAGCAAAAACTGTCTATCGTGATTGGTATACTAATGATTGTCATGGTATTAATCCCATATAAGACTTTTAGCAAATACAATTTCTCAAAGCCCATTTATAGGGTGATATCAAAGGTCAAAAATAAATTGGGACAACAGCTAAAGAAAAAATCTCCTGATACATTTTTAACAATAGGCTTCTTAAATGGATTTCTACCCTGCGGATTGGTTTATATGGCCCTTTTTGGTGCCATTGCAATGGGTAAAGCTGCTGAAGGAAGCCTCTATATGATTTTGTTTGGGTTAGGAACAATTCCCCTAATGACCAGTGCTATTTATTTCAGCGGACTTTTAAAAGGTTCTATGCGCAGAAAAGTACAAAAGCTTATTCCAGTATTTGTGGTCATTGTTGGCGCTCTTTTTATTCTAAGAGGTTTAGGCTTGGGTATCCCCTACTTATCACCAGAACCAATTGTTGAGCTGGCTTCAAGTACTATGGAATGTCATAACTAAAAAAATCTGAAATGAAACCAATTCCTAATGATATCGTTTTACGACCACGATTTCAGCTGGAATTATTAGGAAGAAAGGAAGAATTGCTTCAATCCTTCGAAAAATCACAAGTTGAACCTTATCTGGTCAAACGATTAGATCAACACATTTTTATTAAATTCAACAAAAAGAACAACCATTTTTGGTCACCACAGTTACATCTAGAAATTGAAGAAATAGATAAAAAGAACACTAAGCTCTATGGTGTTTTTGGTCCCAACCCTTCTCTCTGGACGTTTTTCATGTTTCTACATTTCGGCGTGGCAACCCTATTTATCATTTTAGGAATTTGGGCCTACTCCAGTGCCGCTTTGGATCAACCTTATGAGATTCAATTAGGCCTTATGGGTTTCATGGTAGTTGTATGGTTTGTACTATATTTCTTTGGAAGAACCGGAAAGAAGAAAGGAAAACCCCAAATGGAAGAACTATATCGTTTTATGATGGAGGTTTTAACTTAACTCATCCCTTTTTACTATGTCAATTATCATGTTTTGAAAGTACTTTGCTACCGATATTTACATTACTAAAACTAGACTATGCAAATTGTGTCCCTAGCTAAAGCCGTATCCCTTGTAGAATCAAATAATCGTGTTTTTTTACAGGGTGCCGCTATGACTCCAAATACATTGATTGACGCCTTGTGCGACCGGCATAAGGAATTAAAGGATGTAGAGATTATCTCCATCCATACTGAAGGTAAAGCTAAATACGCAGAACAACCTTATAGTGATAGCTTCAGGCTAAATAGCTGTTTTGTAGGCAGCAACGTTAGAAGGCTTGTCAATGGAACCCAGGGCGGCTACATTCCCATTTTTCTAAGTGAGATTCCTTTGCTTTTCTCTAGAAATATACTGCCGATTGATGTGGCCTTTGTTCAGGTATCACCACCCGACAAACATGGTTACTGCTCATTGGGGGTATCAGTTGACGTGGCCTTACCTGCAGTACGCAACACTAAAAAAATTGTTGCGCAAATCAATCCATCGGTACCGAGAACCCATGGTACAGGTATTGTACATGTCGATGATATCACATATGCAGTTGAAATCAATCAACCTATTCACACCCATAACCCTGCCCCTATTTCGGCATTGGAATATCAAATCGGTAAACAGGTAGCCCCCTTAATTGAAAACGGAGCAACCCTTCAAATGGGCATTGGCAGTATTCCTGATGCCGTTTTGGCCAATCTCAATAATCATAAAAAATTGGGTATTCACACTGAAATGTTTTCCGATGGAGTATTACCATTAATCGAAAGTGGGGCCATCACCGGTGAGGAAAAAGTGGTAAAAAAGGGTAAAATCGTAAGTTGTTTTGCCTACGGTTCGCGAAAACTATACGACTTCATAGATGATAACCCAATATGTGATTTCAGGGACGCAGGTTATACCAATGATACTGCACGAATACGTAGAAACCCCAAGGTTACCGCTATAAATAGCGCGATTGAAATTGATTTGACCGGACAAGTTTGTGCCGATACTATTGGTAGTTATCAATTCTCAGGAGTTGGTGGACAATTGGATTTTATACGAGGAGCCTCTCTATCAGAAGGAGGAAAACCAATTTTTGCGATGGCCTCAACGACTAAAAATGGGACCTCAAAAATCACCTCATTTCTTAAATCGGGGGCCGGCGTTACGACTACTAGGGCTCACGTACATTATGTTGCAACAGAATATGGTGTTGTTGATTTGTTTGGAAAGAACTTAAAGGAAAGAGCCAAATTACTTACCTCCATAGCACATCCCGATCATCGGGAGGCATTGGAAAAAAGTTCTTTTGAACGTTTTAATTAATGGCAATATGTGTTTGAATAGAAAAAGGGAATCTTTATAAAGATTCCCTTTTAATCCTCAATAACTTTAAATCACCAACTAATTTTAAAGATCACCATCGTATTTTAGAATGGCCTTTCGGAAATAAGTGAATGTTAAAGCTATCACTTGTAATACTATTCTAAAAAACAAAATTCAGTGAGGCGAAAGCATTTCGACCAGGGGCGAACAGCGGTAAATTACTAGCTCTGACCGACCTATTGAGATGTTCATAATAATTCTCATCGAATAGATTGTTTACTCCCGCCGTTATATGTGCCGAATCGGTTACCTGATACCCCAATTTCAAATCCAAGAGCGAGAATGAGGGTGTTATAGTTTCTCCAAATTCATTCGAAATTCGAGATTGTTCCAAAACATGTCTAAATGTAAGTTCAGGCTGAAGCTTTCCATCCAAATAGCTGCCAACTAAAATATATCTAAAGTCTAATGGCGCAATTTCAGGAAGTGGCTCGTCACGTTCTAAATCTTGTGCGTGAGTATAAGCTATCCCCATTTGATGCTGTAGACCAATTAGGAGTTGTTGCTTCCAGTTGATTTCAAACCCGGCCTTATAGGCATCCTTGATATTTACAAATTGACGTACACCAGGGCTCATTGGTAATCGTGGTGTTAGACTCGTTTCAATGTACGAAGAGATAAAATCTTGCATATACCCTGCAAACACATCTACATTTAAACTGGTATTGGTTTTATTCCATTTAAATGATAAATCAAGTTGATTGTTTATCTCGGAATCCAATTGGGGGTTACCAACCATCTCATAGGGGTCTTGACCTACTGAAAAGTAATTGATATACCGTTCGGTGAGACCGGCACTACGTTGAGCACGTCCCAACCAAAGTCCAAAAGTGATGTCTTTCCCGACCTTTCTCGTCGCTCCCAAACTAAAACTTGGATTCAACTGGGTAACCTTTACATCGTCATTAGCGAGTATAAACTCGTTAGTTGAATCTTTGATATCGGCAACATTTAATTCTACTCTGGTGGAAAAGACAAACTGAAGAGTGTTCAATTTATAGTGATATTCTCCAAAAACACTACTTTTTGCAATATGTCCGTTTTGCCACGCATTATCCTCAAAAGTGTTTCCGGCATTGGGACCCATAAGGAATTCCCGTTCGCGTATACCTTCCGCCCCTTCTTTTCTAAAATCAGTTCCTCCGAAAAGGTTTGATTTTTCAAAATGCCAAATACCTTCCGTTCTTCCTCCAAAATTATACGTGGTGGCGTTGGTCTTGGCATTTAGCATTCTCGGGTCAAGTGGTTTTAAAAGGTTATCCATTAAATGGTCTACAAATGACCCAAAAACAGTAGTGTTCCAAGACTTTAGGTTCTTTTTGTCGAATGATATATCATGTCTTGCATTGAACAACCAAGTATCATCGTCTCTTAAATCCATTGCAAGGGCTGGAAAATCGGCATCTCTGGCAACATTATACGTAACCGATAAACGTAGTTGGTTGTCATCAGAGATTTTAAAGCCCATATTAGTACCAAAACTACCGCGGGTAAAATCGGCAGGGATGCTTTGTCCGTTTCCAGATTCATAGTCATTTCCTTGTGACCATGATCCGAATAAAGCGATATCATGGTTCTCTCCACTAAATCCTAACTTACCTTCATTTCGGAACATAGACCCATTGCCTTCGTATCCGCTGGAAACCCTACCATATACATCGTTTTTTTCGGTAAAACGTAGCTTATTGGGAACAAAGTTTATGGTGGCACCGAATCCCGTTCCATAACGAAGTGCATGAGGGCCTTTAAGAACTTCTATGCGATCCAGCATATTTGGCGCCATTTGGCTCGTGGGCGGGTCCATTCGATTAGGACAGGCCGCAGTTGCACTTTGTGCTCCATTCAGTACAATGTTCAATTGGTCGTATTTGAATCCCCTAAAAACAGGGTCGAATCCATAATTACCGCCCTTTCTAATACTGTTCAGAGCAGGGTTCTGGTTCAGTACCGCAGCGCCATCATGAGCAAGTTGTTCTTGATATTCCAATTTCACATTTTCAGCGGGTTGTTCATTAGGTCTAAGGGCAATTACCGTAACCGGGTAAAGATTAACAATTCTGTTTTGTCGGTAATGAACTTTTTCCGCCATTATCTCTAGAACCTCCTGACTATTCAGAATCCATTTTCCATAGTTAATATGCGAAAGATTCAGAGAAGTACCATTGACATAGGTGAACTTAATGGCTCCATTTTTATCTGAAATTCCTTTTTGGTCACCATACGTAAATGTCGCTTCAACAATAGGAAGGGCATTGTCTTTATCTAACAATCTGACATTCGCTGATTCTTGGGCCGTTGATAAAAAAATACTGGTGCTATAAATAAGGGCCACCAGAAACCCTTTAAGTGTTATTCTTAATAAATACATAATCATTTAATAGATAATTCAACTTCATATAAAAAGACTCGACTACCACTGATAGTGTTCGAGTTTAGTACCAAATCGAGATATTAGGATAACTCGGGTGGTTGAATCATCTTGAAAATAAAAAGGAAAGATTTTAAGTTTTGTAAAAATCCAATCTTGGTTTTTTGGTCACAGACCAAGAGATTGATGGAGTTTAAATTGAAAGATGCTTCTGTCTGTAAAAACTGATATGTCTCTATTATCTTTTTTTCTCCGAACGGATTTTTTTCATTTTGCCCAGATTCTTCGGCTAGCATTTGTGCCAGATAGCACTTGCCATCACATTTAAGTTCTGGCTTGTCTTTATTTTCACATAATACGTTAGAGATATAGTCATAGTTCACAATGTACTCAACCACAGGCCATAATGGCTTTACTAGCATGGTTAGGGCAACAAAAAGAATTATATAACTGTTCAATAATTCAAATGTATTATTCACTGATTTTGAAAACATGACCTTTAACATTCTAAAAGACTTCCATGCCTTTTTATCATCTAGAATTGAGTTCTTTTTAATGCAAAAAGGGAAAGTTTCTATACGAACTCTCCCTTTTGGCGATTAACACTGTTGGCAAAGTTAGTCAATTTTAAAAGTCACCACTGGTATTTTAGAATGATTTGCTATATCCTCACCAATACTGCCCATAAAGAAATGAGATAATCCTTTACGGCCATGGGTAGGTATGCCTATCATGTCGGCCATGATGCTTTCGCTATAATTTAGAACACCTTTTTCAACACTATAATCATTGTAAATTTCAACTTGCTGGCCAGCATTGGCTTTTGTCAGAAATTGATTTATTCTTTCATAGGCATCTTTATTACTGAGAAAATCATCCCCTGGTGTATTGATATATACTAACTCGAGTTCAGCAGACAACATCTCAGCAAATTGTTTGGCCTTTTGAAAAACCAAAAGGCTATCGTCTTTAAAATCACAAGCAAAGACGAAACGGTCTATTTTGAAGTTTTCTAACTCCTCTTTGACCACTATCACCGGGATATCTGCATTTCTGACAACCCTTTCTGCGTTGGAACCTACGAATATCTCTTTTAGCCCGTCACTTCCATGAGAACCCATTACAATTAATTCAACCCCTTGCTCGATGGCTACTTCATTGACCTCACTGAATACTTTGTAATGTTTGATAATGGGTGTTACCTTAATTCCTTCCAAGTACGGTTTATCTAAAAATTCTTTAATTCTTTTTTCAGCCAATTTTAGAAGAAAAACTGTCTGTTCAGGATGAAAACCTTCTGATGATGTTATCATAGCTTGGTTCAATTCTAACATGTGCAATGCCAAAATCTCAGAACCGTGTTTTTTAGCAAGTGAAACCGCTACTTTCATAGCATATTCGGATTGCTCGGAAAAGTCGATAGGTACTATTATTTTTTTCATGGTGTAACGTATTAAGTTAAATGGTCATTGAAAACAATCTCGTTTCTGGCGCCTTTCGCTGTAAAAGTAGATCAAATGCCATACAGATATTGCGAACAAATGGTTTTCCTTTTTCGGTTATTTTCATATGATTTTCGTTAATAACAATCAATCCGTCTGTCTGCATTTCATGCAAACGTTCCAAGACTTGATCGATTTCCGGAAAACTCATTTCGAAATCGTTCCATGAGGTTTCAAAACGGCACATTAAATTTAATATATGTTTACGAATAATCTGATCTTCCTCGTTTAAAATATGTCCCCTAAAAATAGGAATAATATCATGATCCAAGAGATGCTGGTATTCTTCCAAACTTTTGACATTTTGTGCAAAACCAAACCAACTATCACTTATGCTCGACGCCCCTAAACCAATCATCAAGTGGGTTTTCGAGGCAGTGTACCCCATGAAATTGCGATGTAACCTACCAGACCGCATTGATTCATGCAGGCTATCTGATTTCAACGCAAAATGATCCATTCCTATTTCATCATAACCTACTTGACTCAAGAGCGCCTTTCCTCTTTCGTATTGCATCCTTTTTTCATCTGCAGAAGGTAGATCGGCATCTTTATATCCACGCTGTCCGTTACCCTTCATCCACGGAACATGGGCATAGCTGTAGAATGCAAGCCGATCCGGCATTAGTTCTTTGGTCTTCAAAATGGTCTCTTCAACATGGGATAGCGTCTGAAATGGCAGTCCGAAAATAATATCATGTCCCACCGAAGTATACCCGATTTCACGGGCCCAGTTCGTCACTTTTTTTACTTTGTCGAAAGGTTGTACCCTATGAATCGCCTTTTGTACCGTCTCGTTATAATCTTGAACTCCAAAACTTACACGTCTAAAACCTACATCGTATAAGGTCTGCAGATGTTCTCTTGTCGTATTATTTGGGTGTCCTTCAAAACTGAATTCGTAATCCTCTACCTTATCCGCCCATCTAAAAATTCCATTTATTAGAAATTTCAGGTTCTTCGAAGAGAAAAAAGTAGGTGTACCTCCTCCTAAATGCAACTCTTTAATTCTAGGTCTTTCGGAAAAGAGATCACGATATAATTTCCATTCCTTAAGGATTGACTTTATGTACGGAAGTTCTACATTGTGTCGTTTGGTAATTCGCTTATGGCAGCCACAAAAAGTACACATGCTTTCACAGAAGGGTAAGTGAATATACAGGCTAATGCCCTCGGTAGTGTTCGTTATACCAAAGCTTTGCTTAACCGTAGCTTCCCATTTTTTTCCAGAAAATGTGTTCAAATCCCAATAGGGAACGGTAGGGTAACTAGTATAACGTGGCCCTGGAACATTATACTTTTGAACGATACTGCACATACAAATTCTTGTTTCCCACAAAGCTAGTATCCAAAGACCTTCTAGTATATGATAAAAGTCATGTTCTCAATATGGCCTTATTCATTCAATTCAATTGAAAAACCATATGTACAGGCTTGCAACGCCCTTTCAGCGCATCGCTTAGTTCTAATTTGTTACTTGGAAAAATACTTTCATTATATTTAATAACATTTTTTATTTCAACCTAAATCTGTACTGCTAGTCACTTTAAATATCACCTAATGGAAAAAGTAAAAGATCTTGCCGATTATCACGGACCGCTATCGGATTTTTTTAAACTGCCAAAGACGGCCGATGAATGGGATCAATACAGATTGAGTGATGAACAAGTAGAACATTTTCATGAGTATGGTTACCTATCAGGTATAAAAATGCTGGATGATGATCATATCAATATTCTTCGTAATGAGTTGATTGAACTTATGGATCCCAAACATCCTGCGCATCATTTATTCTATGAATATCATAGTAATGAATCTCAAGACCCTAATTCTGTTTTATTTCATTCTTTAGGGCACTGGCGTATTACAACAGGGTTTCATGATGTTATGTATAACCCAGCTTTTGTTATGGCAGCGTACCAATTGCTGCAGAAAAAACCTGTTCGTTTTTGGCACGATCAACTTTTCTGTAAACCTGCCAAACACGGAGGTGTCGTGGCCTGGCATCAAGATTATTCCTATTGGACCCGCACTATTGCAATGCAACACTTGACCTGTTGGACGGGGCTTGACGATGCTACTTTGGAAAATGGGTGTTTGCATTACATTCCCAAGAGTCATAAGTGGGGCCTTCTTGATGCACCTTCTTTGGCCGGAGACATGAACGGCCTGATGGACTATCTAACTGACGAACAACGAGAACAGTTCAAAAACCCTGTGGCTGTTGAACTAAAAAAGGGGTACGCCACCTTTCATCATCCGCTTATGGTACATGGTTCTTACGAGAACAAATCAGAAGTCAGTCGTAGGGCTTTCGTCTTGAATGTTTTCGCTGATGGTACGATCAGCAATACGAATGAAGAGCTTTTAAAAGGTGTGCCTTCAATACCAAAAGGAAGTAAAATAGCAGGCAAATTTTTTCCATTGCTGTTTGAGGGTTAGGAACTATTCAAGCTCGGCCGACGTAATACTTGAAAATAGTACAATAAGCCTATGAAACCTATATGTCATTGAAAACTTACTGTTTAAACAAAAAATATAGGTTTCCGTACTAATAGAACAGAAATGATCAAGGTCATTTTCAATAAGGCTTATTGTTCCTAGTTTCAACACCTAAAACTTTGTATGTTATCTCGCTATCTACCCTGGTTTATAATTCTATCGGTACTAGCAGAAATTCTTGGTACAGTTGGCGGTTTCGGCTCATCGGTTTTTTTTGTGCCTATGGCCAGCTATTTTATGGACTTCCAGACCGTCTTAGGCATCACCGCCTTATTCCACCTTTCAAGCAACATTACCAAAATAGGGTTTTTCAGAAAAGGTTTTGACAAAAAACTTATGCTCTATTTGGGTATTCCGGCGGTTCTTTTTGTGGCCCTTGGTGCTTTCTTGAGCAAATATGCCAACCCTGAACTACTGACCTTGGTACTTGGTATATTTCTAGTTGCTTTTGCGCTCCTGTTTCTAATCAATAAAAATCTGAAAGTCGGGGCAACCAAGAAAAATGCGCTCATCGGGGGTTCACTTTCCGGTTTGTTTGCCGGTATTCTTGGAACGGGTGGAGCCATACGAGGTGCGACAATGTCCGCTTTTGACCTGAAGAAGGAAAAATTTATCGCTACTTCCGCGATAATCGATTTAGGCATTGACCTAAGCCGAAGTATAGTCTATACGTATAACGGATATGTGCATTGGAAAGATATGTATTTGATTCCTATTTTAATTGTTGTAAGCATTGTTGGCACCTACCTAGGAAAAAAAATAATCGATAGAATTACCCAAGCCCAATTCAAAAGCTTCGTCCTTTTCCTATTGTTAGGCATAGGATTGCTAACCGTTGTGTTCAATTTATAGTCATGAAGGCATAAATCATCATTTCCAATATAATTTTTATTGTCTTATTTCTTCAAATTTTATCGGCTTCAAGATACCGTGTCCAAAGAAAAGTATGCAAAAAAACAAGATTGCTCTTTTCAAAGGACTTTTGGCTAATGCGTCCTAATGATGAACATAGTTACCCAAATGTCGAAGTTGGACTAAAAATGGCCCATACTTTTGAGAAATTGGACTGCAAGCCTCAAATGAAAATAGTCAAGCTGATAAATATCATTTCACCTATTGGAAATCAGATATAACTTAGTAACAATAAAACTATCATAGCGTTCTTTGAAACTCTTATAAAAATAGTGACTAGATTTTTGATTGGTGGGGCTTTTTAAAAATCTCGGAACTCGGTGTTGATTTATGTTGAGCCTCTATGCTTCTTGTGTTGGCTTTCAATGAGTATATGCAAGGGCGAGCGTTCTCAACAACTGTTTACACCATCTGGAAACAGGCACACATCGAGTGTGCCTGTTTCTATTTTTAATACATTCTTAAATTCAAATTACAATGACATACTATCATAGAAAGGTGGTCATATTGAGGTATCGGCCGTTGACCCAATAGCTTCAGTGCAGGCCGTTATGAACAAAGACCTGATGGAAATTGCTGATGATGTAAGTGAAAAGCTCAAGAGGGTTATCGAAAAGATTCTGCATAACCATTGATCTGCCTTTAATTTCTTGATTCTTTTAATATTCTATAAATCTAGCTTACGAATCTCTAAGCGGTTATTATTTCCTCGAATCGCTATAAGGTTTTTTGAAAGTAACTTGGTACGTAACCATGGAAGTTGATATCGTGATTTGCGCATTTGAATATTTTCCGGCTTAATTAGATATTCTTGAATCTTACCTGAAGTATCCATTACTACTTCATGAAATTTATGTTTGAAAACATCCAATTTGATCTCATTTTTTCCCAAGAAGACTTTTTCATAAATAATACCTGTGGTGTAGCCCTCATTGAAGGGTGTGACATTCAAAAATTTATGTTCGATAGCAATTTTACCGGTAGTATCTATAAAACCATAAACGGGTATTTCTTCGATTATCTTTTTTACAAGACAGCGGCCATTATGAAAGCTGGGGCGACGAATACTCTTGATTCCGTAAGCAGCGGCGTCCGCATTTTCGTTCCATACCAGATCATCTCTAAAGTCAATTACCAGATTGCCCTCTTTATCAATAAAGCCCCATTGATTTCCCTTTCTTACGGCGGCAAGTTCTTCGCTAAAAGGAGCTATTTCATCTATTTCGGAAAGTTGTGCAACTGCAGTTAGTGACAAAAACGCTAGTAGAATAAGTAGTATGCTTTTTCTCATGACACTATTTTTAAATTGAATTCGAAAGTAGTATCCCACATAGCATTTCAAAATGATATTTGTCATACATATTGAAAAATGTCAGGCCTATCTTTATACCAATAACTCTTTAAAACTTCAGCACTATGACGATTGATATTCAATATGTACAAATGCCCACAAGCGAAAGCATGGATGCCTTCGTAACCAAAAAACTGAACAAATTAGCTCAGAAATACAATTGGGTTATACGAGCACAAGTCCATTTCAAGCTAGAAAATGATCATACTGGAAAAGGTAAAATATGTGAAATAGAACTGAGCGCCCCTGGGCCTCGGCTTTTCGCTAAATCAGATGAAGAACATTTTGAAAGGGCGGCTATCTCATCCGTTCAAGACCTTGAGAAGCAGTTGAAAAAACGAAAGCAGATTTTCTCAAAACATTAAGATATCCTTGACATGAAGAATCCCTATGATATAATTATTATAATATCATAGGGATTCATAATTTATAGACAAACAACTTCTTATTGTAAGAGCATTTTCAACTTGGCCAAGAGAATCAATTCTGATTTGTTTTTATCTGCAAAAGAGGAGGCGATATCATCAGCTGTTCTGAAGACAAGTTGTTTGATTGCCATATTGAATTTGCTAGGATGTTCTTTGTAAAAATCAACAAACTCGAGAAAATAGGCTTCACTTTCTTTCTCTTCCTGTTGCAACCAATCGAATACAATTTCTATTTGATAAGCGGCATCGCTGCCAAATTCGTCTTCAATCGAGTCAACATTTAGCCAGTATTTTTGAACGTCTTCCTTTAGCCTTTCAATTTCTATCGGACGAACATTCTTATCAACCATGGCAACAGCATAAAACAGCTTGCCTAAACTTTGATAAAATTCATTGCCGATTTTTTCACTTGGTAACATAACGTAAACTGTTTTTAATTAACAACCTCTAGATTATCATCTCTCCTTTTAGAATTCCAATTCGGATCTTGATATCTACATTGCGAAATAGGATACCCAATACTCAAAAGCTCTCGTTTGGCTTTTTCAAATGCTAGTATACTATCATATACAAAATGTACGGTTTTACTTTCTACATCAATATCCAAAATACGCAAATCGAGAATGCGGCTCAGGTTACGAACAATACGATATCTTGAATCGGTCGATTTTAGATTTTCGATTTTAGCGATCGCCTTCATAACTATGGATTTTGGGTTAATCAAAATTAGGTATCGAACCTATCTATTAAAATGATTCTTGTCATATCCGATATCCGTATTTTTCTCTTGATTTGTTATAATCGAAATACTATGAAAAAAGAAATCGTATTGGGTATTGATATAGGGGGAACCTATACGAAGCTAGGGTTGGTAGATGCATATGGAAATATTCTTGACACCAGAAAATTTGAAACCCGTGCAAAGCTACCTTATGGTGATTTTTTAGAACGACTGAAAATAGAAATTGCTTCCTTGAAGTCTAGTCTAAAATCTGGTCAGAAACTCATGGGAATAGGGGTCGGTGCACCTAATGCCAATACACATACCGGAACGATGGAAAATCCGCCCAACTTTAGATGGGGCACCACCATACCTGTAGCCAAACCTCTTGAAGAAGCAGTTGGCTTGCCTATAGCTATGGCCAATGACGCCAATGCAGCAGCGGTAGGAGAATTGAAGTTTGGTATGGGAAAAGGAATGAAAAACTTTGTTGTGCTTACCCTAGGCACAGGACTTGGTAGCGGTATTATTTCAGGTGGAGGATTATTGATCGGACAAAACGGAATGGCAGGTGAAATAGGTCATGTCAATGTAAATTCATCGCCTAATGCCAGACAATGTAATTGTGGTTTGCAAGGATGTTTGGAAACCTATGTTTCGGTAACTGGAATACGCAGAACTATTTTTGGACTCATTGCGGAAATGCGTGATGACTCATCTTTACGTAATATAAGTTTTGATGATATGACCGGAGAAATCATCTCTGATGCGGCACTTCAAGGTGACCCCATTGCTTTAAAGGCTTTTCAGCAAACTGCGGAAATTCTAGGGGTGCAAATGGCAGATACGGCCGCTCACTTGGATCCAGAGGCTTTTATTCTATTAGGAGGACTTAGTAAGGCAGGGGAAATTCTGGTAAAACCTACGATTGAAAGTATGGAAAAGCACTTGTTTCTAGCTTATAGAGGTAAAATCAAGGTGTTGGTTTCGGATACACCTGGGAATCACACCGTATTAGGCCCCGCAGCTTTGGCTTGGAAAAACTCTTACTAAATTGGACTACGCCGTTTATTGACCAATAGGCACCTTCTCTCCTTTTTGGTTTTCTAAAACATTCTGGGTAATAACGAATATTTCCTTTTTGTTGGCCTTAAAGTTGAGTTCAAAAAATGTCATCTCTTGCCGTAACTCTTGATGTTTTTGCTGAACGATACCAGCAGCGTTTCCATTTGCACCACTATTCTCGATAACCTGAACTAATTGATGTAAGTGAACCTTAGTCTCGTTTAGAAGTTTTTCGCAAGCATATCGGGTGTCTTGAAATCGCATTATTTCTTCCCTAATTTCATCAAGATTCTCATTCTTTACCATTTCGGAAAAATAACGCTCGTGTAACGTGTTGAAAAATCTAAGTTCGTCGGTATAGAAAGATAAATCTGAAATCCATTTTTCAGTTTGCAGATACAATTCTTGCCAATCAGATTTACTATTTTCAGTCTCGTTCATGTTTTCTATTGTTTTTTCAAAAATAAGAGGGGTATTAAGAAGAACAAATGACCTTTGTCATGAGACAATTGCAATTGATTAATTCTATTGGCTGATAACATGTCCGTCGCCCATCTCGATGACCCGATCGGTCTGCTTTGCAAAATCTGAATCATGGGTTACGATTAAAAGAGAAAGATTCCTTTCTTGTACCAAGTCTTTAAAAACAGTTAAGACATTCTGTGCATTATGACTATCGAGATTTCCTGTAGGCTCATCTCCCATAATGATCGAGGGGTCATTAATCAATGCCCGCGCAATGGCAACTCTTTGTTTTTGGCCTCCAGAAATACGTGAGGCCAATTTATTGGCTTGGTCATCAATATCTAAGAGTTTCAACTTTTCTATGGCATCATGTTCGATTTCTTCCAAGGATTTAATTCCCAACTTTTTTGCGGGTAGCATTACATTTTCGAGAACGGTAAATTCTGATAAGAGGTAATGAAATTGAAAAACAAAACCGATATGTTCATTTCTAAATCGTGCCAATTCCTCAGCAGCCTTACCTGAAATCTTCTCCCCATCAAAAAACAATTCTCCATCATAATCGGTATCCATCGTAGAAAGAATATAAAGCAACGTAGATTTACCACAGCCCGACTTGCCCATTATAGAAACGAATTCTCCATTTTTTACCTTGAAATTAATATCCTTGAGCACATGGAAAAGAACAGGTTCCCGAAAATACTTATTGATATTTCTAGCCTCTAGAATTGTTTCGTTTCCCATATTTACTGTCCTCTAATAATTTCGACCGGATCAATTTTTTGGGCTTTTCTAGCGGGAAGATAACCTGCCAAAAATGTAGATATCATAGCAAATGAAATTCCGATGACATAATACCATGGATTGTAATTTACAGGGAATGTCTTTATCGTCGGTAAGGCCTCTGTTTCAAATGGAAGGTTATCAATAACTACTGATATTCCGTAACCGATAAGCAAGCCTAAAATGCCTCCAACAATACCGATCAAAATTGCTTGGGCAATGAAAATGTATTTCACATCCCTGCCTGAAAAACCTGTTGCCTTAAGAATAGCGATATCGTTCATTTTTTCATAAATGAGCATATTCAAAATATTGTAGATGCCAAAACCGGCAACAATCAAGAGTGTAATCGATACTGCATACGTTATAAGGTTTCTGATCGATGTTCCTGTTTCAAACTGTGCATTCGCGGTATTGATATCAATGGCCGTAAGTTTGAATTGTTCTTCAATGCGCTTTGACATTGGCACCGCTTCTTCGATATCATGGAGTTTCACATTGATATCCGTAATGTAGTTTTGGGGTTCGCCCAAAATTCGCTGTACGGTCTTAAGATTCACAAAACTTTGAATATTATCGATATCGGCAAGTCCACTTTGGTAAACACCCACTATCTTGAGTGGAAAAAGGTCACCGCCAACAGTACTGATCTGTACGGTATTCCCAATATTTAGGGACATTTTTTTCGCTACTCCGGCTCCAATAAGAATACCATTGTCATTGTTTTTTAGAGCTTGTGGAGTTCCTTTCACGATGTACTGACCAAAGTTAAAAAGCCGTACTTCTTCCAAAATGTCGATACCAACTAAACTTCCTCCTAATTCAATGGATCCTGAAATATAAAAAATCTGTGCTTTTACCTGTGGAATCGCCCCTTTCACATTGGTATCCTCATTCAATTCCTGCATTAGCGGAAGCGCATTATGGATTTTAGCTTGGATGAATTTTGGCTTTATGGATTTTACCGTTGTAAAAGCATCCTTAACTTTTGTGTACAGATCAATAGGTTGTTTCTCAGAAGGTTTTATCTCGTTGTAAATATGGACATGTGGGGTTCGATCGAGGATGAGCCCGTCGAGTAACCCGTTGAGTCCGGTCATAAAACTAACAAGGATTATAAACGTACCAATACCGAACGTTACCCCAAGCGCGGCAATAGCAGTTTGTTTTATTCGTGATAACAAATGTGTTTTTGAAATACTAAATATGACCCTCCAGTTTATCATCCTTCGGGTTTGTAGATTTTGGTTTGCTCGTCAATACCAGATAGAATTTCAACTTCTCTCAAGTTTTTGTTTCCGATTTCAATTTCCTTAAGACCTTCACCGGTTTGCACCGAATTTCCATCAATTAAATATTCCAGGGGAATTGTAAGCACATTCTCCCTTTCAGAAACCACAATATTGGCCTCCCCAGCAAGACCCGGATATAAAACCTTAGGAGGATTGTCAAAAATCGCCTCTACCTTGAAAGTCTGTGTACGCTCATTCTTTTTAGGGTAGATTTTATCGACCCTAGCTTCAAAAACTTCATCGGAATAGGCATCTAGGGTAATCAGCACTTTCTGTTTTAGTTGGAGTTTTACAATGTCAACCTCATCAATCAACAATTCTATAATGAAAACATTTGAGCTTCCGATGTTTGCCAAAGGCTGCTGTGGTGTGATAAGCTCACCCACATTTTTATAAATAGCATATACCCTACCCTCAATTTTACTGTCTATGGTAAAGTCTTTTGTATTTACCAGAGCAGACTGGTAGGTATTGTTCGCCTGCTCCACCCGATTTTGTAATTCGCTTTTAGTTCGGGCATAATTATTTCGAAGAACTTGAACGGTGTTTGCAGAAGATTCGTACTTCAATTTGATATTATCATATTGTGATTGCGATCCGATCTTCTGCTCCCATAACCGTTTCTGCCGCATATAATTCACCGAATCATTTTTGAGTTTTAAGCTCGCCGTCCGAATCTCGCTTTGCAACCCGCTTAGAATGGCTGCGCTTCCATTGTAATCCTCTCGTGCTTTCTGCAAGCTTAATTTGGCATTTTCTTTATTTAGCTCAGGTGTTTTGTTGAAAATCTGAAAAAGTGGTTTTCCTTTTGAAATTGAGTCACCTTCTTGAACAAATTGAGTGTCTAAAATTCCTGAAACGGACGAATATACTTCATACAGACTATCAGGCTGTACAATAGCAGAGGCATAAACCGATTCTACTAAAGTTCTTTTTTGAGGAGTAATCCCTTCATCCGCAGGTCCGCAGGAAAGCAGAATTAAGAATAGTGAAAAGATCAGAGTCTTTAGTGGCATACCAATCGCTTATTTTTTAAAAATACAAAACTGTTGTAAAATTGCCTTTCCGATTCGGGCTTATTTCTTTACTTGTTTACCCTCTGATTTTGCTCAAAAGTAAGCTTGTATAGTACAGTACAAAATGACCTTTGTCATATGCCTTATGTCTTTTCCGTTTAGCTTCTTATTTTTTATCTACTCACTGAATTTCCAAAAAGATGCCTTGTAATATGGCATAATGTTCTGAATCAGCTAAAGTTGTCAAATAGAACTAATTTTCAACATATTCCAACCCAAACAAAAAGGAAAAAAACTAACTTTATACAATGCAAGTTTTTGAGAAGAACAGCAATATTTTCAATCTACTTTCCGAAGCCGTATCGGAAGGTATTTTGGTAGTAAACCAAGAGCAGGTTATCGTCGCTATGAATAGAAGAACCAATGAGATGTTCGGTTACGAAGAGGACGAATTAAAGGGAAATCATCTAAGTACTTTGATACCCGACCAGTACCATAAATCACATAAAAAACATATTGAGAATTATAAGACAAAGCAAGATAATAGGAGAATGGCCCAAGGTAGGGAGTTGTTTGGTCAAAGAAAGAACAAAGAACAATTTCCGGTAGAAATAGGGCTTAACCCTTTTGTTCTATATGGCAACACCTATGTTATGGCACTCATAATCGATGTAACCCGGATTAAAGGGAAAGAGCGCGAGATACGAGAATTGAATGCAGACCTAGAGAAAAAAATCGAAACGCGCACAACGGAGCTTCGCGATACGGTTGCAGAGCTCAAAAAGGAAATCAAGCTTAGAGCATCTGCAGAGAGAAAAATAAAGAGTGCCCTCCAAAAAGAAAAGGAATTGAATGAACTGAAAACAAAATTCCTCTCTTTGGTTTCACATGAGTTCAAGACACCGCTCAGTGGTATACTGACGTCTGCCACCTTGGTAGGAAAATACCCGAAAGAAGATCAACAACACAAAAGAGACAAGCATTTGAGGACCATCATCGGCGAGGTACGCCGTTTGAACAATATTCTCACTGACTTCCTTTCTATTGAGCGCTTGGAAGAAGGAAAAGAGCTTTATAAATTCTCTGATTTTTCATTGAGCAAGGTCGTGAATGAGGTCATTTACAATTCAAATATGCTTTTAAAAAGTGGGCAGTACATCAATTATCCTCAAAACATTGAGGATATCATTATACGTCAAGATGAAAAAATAGTAACCTTGGTTTTGACGAATCTTCTTTACAATGCTGTCAAATACTCTACTGAAGATACGTTGATAGACCTTCAGGTCGAACTTTCTGAAAATATCATTATTTTTAAAGTAATCGATCAGGGAATAGGAATTCCTAAAAAAGACCAAAAACATATTTTCGAACGTTATTTTAGGGCAGAAAATGCGCTCTTGAATAGTGGCACAGGTATTGGGCTCAATATTATTAAAGGGCATTTAGAGAACCTCAACGGCAGCATTACATTTAAAAGCAAAGAAAATGAGGGAAGTACATTCACGGTTACACTTCCTATCGAATATTCAAACAATAAGTAAATCAAAGGCCTTCAAAGTTTCCCAAGAGTATACCTAAAATGAAAAGACTTCCTCCTTGGAGGAAATGGAAAATAAAATCGCCAGCCATGAAAAAAGTACTATTAATAGAAGATGATACCATATTAAGGGAGACCACCGCTGAACTGTTAGAACTTGCGGACTACGATGTTCGAACGGCATCTGATGGAAAAAAAGGTGTACAGCTTGCAAAAGAATACCTTCCCGAAGTAATTGTTTGTGATATCATGATGCCTGAATTGGACGGATACGGTGTGCTTAAAACACTTTCAGAAGAGCAAATTACGAAAGGTATTCCCTTTATTTTTCTGACTGCGAAAACAGAACGGAAAGATATTCGAAAAGGAATGGAACTTGGTGCCGATGATTACCTTACCAAGCCTTTTGAAGAGCAAGAACTATTAGGGGCGATTGAAAGCAGATTGGCTAAAATGGCCATTCTCAAAGATTCAGCTCTAGAAACGGAAGTCTCAGCCTTCATCCCCGACTCGGACCAAGAAATGCGTACCATTCATCAACTTAAAAATTTCATTGATGACAACGGGGAAGAAGCTACCTATGCTAGTGGAGAAGTTGTTTATAGAGAAGGTATGCATTCCAATACTGCCTATCTGGTACTCCAAGGCGTCGTAAAAACGCATAGATTAGATGAAATGGGGAAAGAGCTTATCACAGGAATTTATAAGCCTGATGATTTTTTTGGCTTTACGTCCTTTACCAAGAATTTACCGCATAACGAATATGCCACCGCAATGGAGAAAACATTACTGGTGGGCATTTCAACACAAGAGCTTAAAAATCTTCTGGAAGAAAATCACGCACTTGCCATGGAATTAATGCAGGTATTATCTGAAAACCTGTCAGATGCCAAAGAACAGCTTTTAGAAATGGCCTACGGATCTGTTCGTAGAAAAACGGCCAGTACCATTCTTAAATTTGCAGAAAAACTTCAAAAAGATACTGAGGGCAACCTTCATATTTTACGGAGTGACCTAGCCAGTGTAGCTGGTATGGCAACCGAAACTTTAATACGTACACTGTCAAGTTTCAAGAAAGAAGGGCTTATCAGTATTGACAATCGAAACATCAAGATTTTAGATACCGAAGCGCTAAGTCGAGTTAGCTAAATATGACTATCGTCATTTTCTGTGGTAACTGAAGGTTTTAGTTTTGTGGCGTGAACCATTAAGCAACCCAGAATGAATCAAATTCTTATTCCTACAGATTTTTCGGAAAATTCATGGAACGCCATCAAGTATGGGCTTGAATTATTTAAAAAGTCGAAATGTACTTTTCACCTACTAAATGTTAATCCTATTCCGCCCTATTCAGGTGCTGGAACGGCGATACGCGCCGCAACGGAAAACTTTGAAGATTATGTTCTGGAGGATAGTAAAAAAGAACTACAAAAGTTACAAAAGCGAATAGAAAAACTCCCCTTGAATACCAAACACACTTTTGTAACCCATGCCATACACGACTACTTTGTAGATGCCATTAAAAGGGAAGCAGAGCAAAAGAAAATCGATCTTATCATTATGGGCACCAAAGGGGCATCAGGGTTGAAAAAGGCCACTATCGGTAGTAATACGGGCGATGTGATTACCAAGGTGAAACAACCATTATTGGCCGTACCTGAAGATGCCGTATTTTCTAGCCCTAAAGAAATAGCGTTTCCTACCGACTATCATATTAGTTATGATGTAAAGGTGCTTGATAAATTGATAGAAATGGCGAAAATGACCGATGCCACTATTTGTATCTTGCACATCTCCAAAAAAGGAGAAGAACTAAGTAGTGAACAACTTGAAAAGAAAGAATTTTTACATGACTACCTGATCGATGTAAAGCACAGTTTTCATTCGTTAACGGGAACTAAATTGGAAACGGCCGTACAATGCTTTACTGAAAGTCGTGATGTTGACATGATTGCTATGGTCGCCAAGAATCTCAATTTTTTCCAAAGAATATTATTCCGGCCCGCGGTTGAGGAAATTAGCTATCACACCGAGGTACCATTTTTGGTGTTGCACGAATAAATTTGAGTTAACCCTAACGGTAACCTAATTCAATGCCAAGGCCCAAAAATAAAGAAGAGTTGCTTTTCTTGAGTCAAAGTAATTACAGACAACTTATCAACCATATTGATTTGCTTCCAAAGAATACGCTTCAAAAAGAATTTCCAAAAGGGTATCTAAATAGAAATCTGAGAGATGTTTTAGCCCATATACATCACTGGCATATCATGATATTAGAATGGTATGAAGTCGGAATGACCGGCGCAAAACCAGACATGCCAGCAAAAGGTTATACATGGAAAACACTGCCTGATTTAAATCGAGAAATACATGAGAAGTACAAGGGTATTACTTTGGCAGAAGCTAGAAAAATGTTGCAAGAGTCGTTCACGTCAGTTCAAGAACTGATTAATAATCATTCAAATGAAGCTCTTTTCGAAAAGAAAAGATACAGTTGGACCGGAAGTACGTCATTAGCGGCCTATTTGATTTCGGCAACTTCCAGCCATTATGATTGGGGGTTAAAACTGATTAAAAAGTGTACAAAGAATACCTAGATGGGGAGTCCTAGCTGTGTGATTTAATAGTCTCAACAATAACATCTTTCTGCAATACACCTGATTGCCTCCAGACCTGTTTTCCATCTTTGAACAACAACATCGTGGGTACACCTCTAACCTGATACTTTTGTGACAAAGGTTGATTTTTGTCCACATCGATTTTCACGATCTTGACCTCTTCTCCCAATTCATCTTTAACCTGTTCCAGTATAGGGCCCAACATCTTGCAAGGGCCACACCAATGAGCGAAAAAATCTACCAAAACCGGTGTGTCTGAATCTATAATCTTGTCAAAACTACTTTTCATACTATTGAGTTCTTAGAAAACAAAATTAGCAAACCTCAAGATTATGCAACTGATGAATGTCATGGTTTTTAGTCTATTTGAACAATACTTTTGGTTTAAATCAAAGTACAATGAGAAAGGTGCTGATTCCAACGGATTTTTCAGAAAATGCCTTTAATGCATTAAAGTATGCATGTCAAGTATTCAAATACGAAAAGAGGGAATTTCTGATTATACACGCCTATGCGGATGAAGTATATGAGCAAAACATCAAATCAGGACGAAGCCGTTTGGAAGAACTTAAGGAAACTACCTTTAGGAATTCCGAAGAACAACTGAAAAAAGTACTTCATGGTATTAAACTATACTCCCCTAATCCAAAACATAAGTACAAAACAATAGCCGCATTTGGCTCTCTGGTCGATGAAGTAAACGAGTGGGTGAACCAAGAAAATATAGACATTGTGGTAATGGGAACACAAGGGAAGTCAAATGATAGGAGCATCACTTTCGGAAGTAACACCTTGCAAGTACTAAAATATGTGCATTGCCCCGTAATGGCCATACCTGAGAGGTATGAATATAATGCCCCCAGGGAAATACTATTCCCCACCAATTACTTGGTCCCCTATAAAAGAAGAGAGTTGAAGCTTTTATGCGAGATGAGTCGCTCTTTTAGATCTACAATCCACTTTTTATACATAGATCCGGTAAAAGAACTTTCAATCCGACAGGCAGATAACAAGTTTTTCTTGGAGAGCAATTTATCCAA